>NZ_JASKLM010000017.1:0-33901 GCF_030153625.1 Pyrococcus sp.
GTATAGAATGCTCTCAGCCTTCATTTCTCTCCCTTCTTTTTCTGAAAAATTATCAGAAACTTAAACCTAACGCCCTACCGCTTATCCTAACAGTATCGATTCTGGAAAAGAAGGGTGGAAAACTCATGAAAGCAAAAAGAGAGGCATTACTGAGTTTATTTCAAGCAATAAAAGAAAATAAAGTTGATGAGGACATAGTAGAATTACTTCTGCTTATAAATTCAATAAAAGGAGTTTATACAACCTCCTCTTGTTCTGGGAGGATAGGAATAATCGAGGAGCCTTCACTTGGAGCTAAGCCCCTCTCGAGATGGTTGATAAAGGTTCATAGGCCAATTAAATTTGAAGAGGCAAAGAAGGCCCTAAAAAATGCTCAAAAGGGGTTAATATTTCTGAAAAGCCAACCTCCAATTTTTCACGTGGTCACAGAAAGCTTAGAACTCGCAAGAAAAATACATGAAATTGGACTTTCATCTGGATTTAAGTACACCACATACAAGGTAATATCAAGAAGATATCTTGTGGAAATTAACGGCACTGAATACTTAACTGTCCCCCTGGGAAAGGATGGAAAAGTCTTTGTGACGGACGAATACTTAGAATTTGTCATTGAAATAGGAAATCAAATGCTGATGAGGGGTAAATCTAGGCTTCCTAGGTTGAGAGAGAAGTTTGAAGAGCTAAAAGAGGAAGTTGGTGAAGATCCTCTCTTCACCACTCTGAGTACTGAGAAACTCTCGCTATAGAGAGTTGCCAGTCAAGGATATTGTTCTCCACTATATACCTCCACTCTTTATAACACTCCTTTTCGAGGTTTTCAAGAACTCTAACGTCCTGGGTAATGGAGAATTCTCTTATGGCCTTCTCAACTTTTCTGTCTTTTGCTCCACCACAGTTGTGTGGCCCTCTCTTGGAACCGGCACCTACTGGGTCACATAAAAACCTCTTTTCGGGAAACTTTCTCTTCGCCCATTTCAAGACCTCAACCACGCTCCAAAGCCAGGGGGGCCTATACTCCCCCTTTTCCCAAATAATTTCGTAAACGGTTCCCTTTTGAATGTTAGTTAGGTTTATTGAGAAAGTATCAGTGTAAGGTTCGGCTTTTTCTATGCTCTCCTTTACGTCTTCAATTCCCTCAGCTTCTGAGAGAAATATCGGCTTAAACAGGAGGTAAGTTTTTACGTAAGCTCCAGCATTTCTAATTTTCTCACTGGCCTTAATGAAGTCTTCAAATGTGTTTCCTTTGTTTATGGATATATCCGCAACATGGTCATTGGCCGTTTCAAGGCCTAGGGCAACCTCAAACCTCTTTCCCTCTACTATCTTAGCTAATTCTCTAACCCATTCCTCTTTAACAAGTTCACTTCTAGTTTCAACAACGATTTCATAAACGTTCTCGAGCTTTGCTAACTCTTCAAAGATCTTAATCCTTGTCTCTCTCCTTACCTCGGCCGAGTCAAAAAAGGAGCCAGAGGTAAATATTCTCACGCTAAATCTTCCTTCTTCCCCTTTTATCTTCTGAATTGCCTCCCTAAAATAGTTGAGAATTTTCTCTTGTGTAGTCTCTTTTGGAGATTGAGCGGGATAAGAGCACATGTAGCATGGCTTTCCTATTCGATATCTATAGCACCCTATCGTTGGGAGGATTATGTACAAAACGCTCCCAGGTTTGCCTGCAACGTTGTCTTTGCCAATCCAATACATGGTTCCAAATTTCCTAACCGCCTTTAAAAGACTTTTTACCCTTTACAAATGAGTAAAAGGAAGGTTTTTATATTAACATTTTCATAGATCATGATTGATGATTATAGGCTATAAGGAGATCAACAAGGCTAGAAAGGGATCAAAGAACACCAAAATGTTTTTTATTGTAATTCTCAAATACTCCAAAGAAGATCCGATAATTTCAGAGTTCCTAAAAAATTTTTAGATAGGAGGTGTTAAGGGATGAGTGATTTTGGTGTTCTATCTCTCCTGCCGCCTCTCGTAGCTATAGTCCTTGCAATATGGACCAAAAGGGTAGTCTTTGCACTCTTTGCTGGAGTATGGGTAGGCGGAGTTATGGCTTCCAATTGGAATCCAGTGACGGGAACAATAAAGACTTTCGAGATGGATAGTTGGGAACGTTACTGATAGCTGGAATGCAACGATACTAATATTTGACTTCCTAATTGGAGCAGGGGTTGGATTGATCTACAAATCCGGTGGAGTTCATGCAGTTGCCGAGGCAATAACAAGAAGAATTAGGACTAGCAGGGATGCATCACTGTTAGGCTGGCTCCTGGGAGTTTTGGTTTTCTTTGACGACTACACAAACACGATAATTGTCGGAAATACTATGAGGCCCATAACAGACAAAATGAGGGTTTCCAGAGAAATGCTTGCCTATATAGATGATTCAACCGCTGCTCCAATAGCTGGAATAGCTATTGTTTCAACATGGATAGGATATGAACTCGGACTAATTAGGGAAGCATTAGATAAATTGAACATTACCATGGGTGAATACTTCGCCTGGGCACACAGCGTTCCATACAGATTTTATTCAATATTCGCGATAATCCTAGTTTTCATTGTAGCCTACACCCACAGGCACTATGGTCCAATGCTTAAGGCAGAATACAGAGCCAGAACCACTGGAAAGGTCGTAAGGGATGGAGCAAAGCCACTAATGGCAACTGAATCAGATCTCGGGCACCCTCTTACTGAGAAGGGAAGTGTTCACTTCTTCATATGGCCGATATTGGCGTTGGTATTCGTAACACTTTACGGCCTCTACTATACTGGAAAGAGTGCATGTGAAGGCCCATGCGGAGCTATGGACATTCTAGGTAATGCGGATTCAGCAACTTCCCTTCTATGGGGTTCATTTGCCATGGTACTTGTGGCCTTAGTTCTAGTACTAGGAACGAAGACAATGACTGTGGAAGAGGCGGAGAGTGCAATAATTCAGGGTATGAAGCAAATGAC
The DNA here is from genome assembly GCF_030153625.1 of Pyrococcus sp. Lineage (NCBI taxonomy): Archaea > Methanobacteriati > Methanobacteriota > Thermococci > Thermococcales > Thermococcaceae > Pyrococcus > Pyrococcus sp. The sequence continues at coordinate 2,971 of NZ_JASKLM010000017.1, forward strand.
GATGGCAACTGTTATTCTAGTCTTGGCATGGAGCATTAAGAGCGCAACTGAAGCTGTAGGAACAGCTGGCTATGTTGTAAGCCTTGCAAAGAGCGCTAACGTTCCTGGAGGAGTAGTTCCACTGATTATATTCTTAGTTGCAACGTTCATATCATTCACAACTGGAACGAGCTGGGGAACCTTCGGAATACTCATGCCAATAGCCATTCCCTTAGCTTACGAACTAGCTCCAGGTGACAATTCTGTACTCTTCGCAAGTATAGGTGCAGTGTTTGCGGGAGGAATATTCGGAGATCACTGTTCACCAATAAGCGATACAACAATCATGAGTTCAATGTTCTCTGGAAGCGATCACATAGACCACGTAACTACTCAGATTCCCTATGCAGTAACAGCTGCCAGTGTTGGAATAGTCCTCTACCTCCTATTTGCTGCAGGAATAAGAACACCAGTAATTCTACTTCCAATCGGCCTTGTCCTCCTAGTGTTAGCCTGGTATTTCCTCAGTGAATGGTATGGAAAGAAATACGGAATACCGCATGGAAGAGTTCCCATCTATCCAACTGAAATCTCTGAGTGATTTTTCTATTTTCATTTCAATATTTCCTGTTTTATTATCTCCACTATCTCAGCTATTGCTTTTGAAGCCTTTGAATTTGGAAAGGCCTCAACAACTGGTTTTAGCATGATCATACTTTCGGGCACCGATCTGTCGTAGGGTATCTTTCCTAAAATTGGAATGCCCTCGCTCTCAGCCCACTCTTCCAGAGCTGTAAATTCTGGGTTTATGTCGGCCTTGTTTATTATTAGGTAAGCGGGTTCTTTGAAGTGTTGCACCACTTTATAGACACGTTGAACATCACTCAATGATGCTGGAGTAGGTTCTGCAATTAGAATTGCTACATCGGCCCCTCCAAGGCTTGCTATGACTTGACACCCAATTCCTGCTGCAGAGTCAACGATCATGTGGTCTAGACCTTCTTCTTTCATTATTTTTTCTTGCCCACTCCTTTTCTTCCGTAACTAATTTCCCACTTTCTGGTCTTCCCACATCTACCTGGGCTGATATAAGTGGAAAGCCATACTTTGTCGTTGCCTCTCTAATGACTTCTGACCTTACTAACTCTAGCGTTATCGTTCCTGGGACTGGACAAACGAGTCCACACACGTTGCAACCTTCACACGTTAGCTCATTAACAACATAATTTACTTCATTATCGATGTAAATTGACTCATAAGGGCAGCGTTCATAACATATTCCACACTTTACACAGCTATCTTGGTTTATTCTTGCAACTTTGGCTCCTATATGCTCTCTTCCCATCCCATTCGGTCACTCCAAGGAGGATTCCCAGGTTTGGAGCCTCTGCGTCTGCATCCACAACGACGAATGAGTAATCATCCTTTAGCAGATATAATAGGGAAGCTGTTATCGTACTCTTCCCAAAACCATCTTTACCGATTGCAATAGCTATTTGCATTACTCTCCACCTCCAACAAACTCTAAAACTTTCTTGGCAAGCTCATTGAATATTTCAGCTTCGGGATACTCAGTAAGAACTATTGGGTAACCTTGGACATAACTTTTGACTATATTCTCGCTGTATGGGATTTTTGCAACAATTTCAGCATTATATTTCTCTGAAATTTCTCTTACCTTTTCAATCTCTCCTAAGTCTGCCCTATTTACGACTACCCAGGTTCTAATTTTCATAAGAGTCCCAAGCTTTAAAATGAGCTCCAAGTCATGAATGTCGAGAGATGTGGGCTCAGTAACAGCTATGAGAAGCTTTGAGCCTTCTATGGCCTTAGAAACAGTATTACCTGTTCCAGCAGCTGTATCCACTATTAGAAGACCTTCCCTTAATTTCTCAACTCTTTTCTTTGTGGCAACAACAAGGGGCATTGATCTCTCTTCTCCCTCTTTAAGTTTGCCAGTAACTAGGGTAAAGCCATAGGGGGTAGGGGTGACGTAGGTGTGGCCAATGAGTTTAGATCATTCTCTTATTGCTCCTGGGACTGGGCAGACTATTTCACATGCACGACAGCCAGAGCAAAGAGTTGGCATTAGAAAAGGAGTTCCATCCTTAAGAGTAACTATTGCGTGTTCCTCACACACTTTTGCACATTTTCTACGCTTTATACACTTTAAATAATCAAAATGAGGCATGAACTGATATACGGGCTCTTCATTGGCTAAGCTTACTCCCAAGAGGAGATGGTCGTTTGGTGCTTCTACATCGAGATCTGCAAGTGTGCGCTTTACTCCCATCTTACTGCAAGATTTATGGCGACTGTAGATTTTCCAGTTCCACCCTTTTCCCCCACTGATTGCTATCTGCACACTCTCACCTCCAAAATTAGGGAAACCTAATTTATTTATAAACTTTCTTGTGCATATGCTCACCAATTATCTAATTTAGGCTATACTGGGAAAAGTTCTGCTTATTAGGGTAGCCGAAAATTTTAAATATCTGTGCATATGCACAAAATATTGAGGTGAGGATCATGAAGATAGCGATCCCAACTAATGGAGGAGGTAGGGAAGATACTGTAGCACCTCTCTTTGCTAGAGCTCCGGCATTTTACATAGCTGAAGTCGATGAAAAGGGTAACATAATTAGCGAAAAAGTAATTCAGAACCCTGCTGCCACTGCAGGTAGAGGAGCAGGTCCAATAGCTGTTCAAATGCTCATTAATGAGGGCGTTGACACAATAGTAGCTCCTCAGGTAGTACCGAATGCTTTGGGAGCAATACAAGCTGCTGGAATTAGAGTATATTATGTTACCCCAGGGACTCCAGTTGAAGAGGCAATTAAAGTAGCAACTACTGGCCAAGGGGGCCAACTTCCATCACTACCACAAATTCCTACTCCGGTAACTCCAGCACCTGCAATGTATGGTCCAGTATATCCTCCATTTGGATGGGGTAGAGGCTGGGGAAAAGGACGTGGATGGGGAAGAGGTTGGGGCTCTATACTTGGATACTGTCCATGGACTGGAATGCCAAGCAGAAGGGCCCTTCGTTGGTATTACGGCTGGTGGTGAACTAATCATCTTTTCTTTTAATTTTTAAATATCTTTTCTAACATAAAGAGGGAATAATAATAATGATGAATACGCAAATTTTAATTCTTTTCGAAAACCACTCAGGATGGAGAAAAGGATTTATTGGATATCATGGGGTCTGTCCGTCGTGAGTTTTTATGAGTGAATGTGAGTAAATCTTCGTCCATTCAAGTCAACCCTCACGACGGACTTGGGCCTCATCGCGTTCAGCTCCCCTCTGGGTTCATTGGGGGGCAAATCATCACGCTCAACCCCGCTCAGGGCGACCCCAAGTCCCCGCATCAAAATATTAAAAGCACCAACAAACTGCCTATCCGCCTTAAACCCACAGTTAAAACACTCCACCAGCCCGTTTCGGGACTCTAACTTACTCCCACATATCGGGCAGGTGGAGGAAGTATAAGCAGGATTAACAAACTCGATAGGAACACGATAAGAAAGCTTTCCAACAATCTTCTTCCAAGTGGCACGGGAAAGCTTCCTGTTAAACTTTCTCGAACCATTCTGGAGCATTTTAAACTTGTTCAAACCCTCGAAGATGAAAATCGCATCGGGGAACTCCCTCGAAAGCTGGACTGCGAGTTTGTTCAAGTAATCCTCAATCCTGTTCCTCCTCCTAGTCCAGTATTTCTCAAGCAATAAACCAATCCTCTTTGGAGCTTTCCGCTGAATGCTTTTTAGCATATCAATAATTCTATCATAAGTCTCGGAAATTCTATGCAGTTCGCTCAAGTCCACTCTAATCCAGCCCTTTTCAGGGTGATAAACGTCAAGGCTCGTTAAGTTACTGTCAATGCCGATTTTGATTCTTCCAGAGAACTCAACCTCCTTTGAGAAGGTTAATAAGATATCCCTCTCCCTGATTATTAACTCGCCAACTTTCCAATCCTTAATCCTCTCATAAAACCACTCCCTTGAGAAGTCCAGTTCAAGGTATTCTTCCCTCGGTTTAATTGTTATTCTGATTTTCGAGCCTTCAACCTTCATTAGTGTTGTTTTAACCCTCACGAACTTCCTCTTAACGACTGGTTTCACTCTTTTTCTTCTCCCCTTGAGGTAGTTCTGCCTCCAGCTTTTGAGGATTGAGTAAGCAGTCTTTATTGCAGAATCAACGTAGTGCTTAGCAAAAGGCCATTCTCGGAGGAGTTTATTCCTCAGCCCTCGCTTAAAATCGTTTGATTGTGGAAAATATGGGATTAGGCGGATTGTCTCGTAGTACCGGTATTCCTCGTTTCCGAGAGAATATCTATGCTTAACCTTCTTTTCCTTCCAACTCGTGTTATCCCATATTTCGTCAATTGCCCTCTGGAGGAGTCTCTGGTATTCCTTGAGGAAGGGATTAATGTTCCAGTTGTGGGGCATTCTGTATGTTAAGACAATTTTACCCATTCTCGACCTCCTCGATTAGTTTTTTTACGCCTTCTTTGAGCTTTTTGTATTTGTGGGAGCGCATTCCGTAGAGTTTCCCAGCAAAGTGTGAGATTATGGTTGTTAAGTCTTCAATGAGTTCTTCTCGTGGGGATTTTTCTTTGTCGGTGATAATGATTATCTCTGCACCGTTCTCCTTGAAGAAGAATTCGAGAGTTTTGAAGCCAAAGCGTGTAAGCCTGTCGGGATGGGTGATGATGACTTTTGAGACTTCTCTCTTTGCCACGAGTTCGAGGAGTTTGCGGTAGTTTTTCCTGTTCTCGTTCAATCCTGAGCCGATGTCCGTGAGTATTTGGACTTGCCACCCACGTTCTTTTGCGTATTGCTCTATTGCTTTGACTTGTCTTTCTAAGTAGTCTTTTTGTGTGTGGCTTGATACCCTTGCGTAGCCGATGATTAGGCCTTTTTCCTCGCTTATTCCGAGGAGTCTTTTTATTTCGCTTTCTGGTATTCTTCTTCTCCCGCCGGGTGTTCTAACGGTTTTGATTTTCCCTTCTCTGTCCCATTTTTGGATTGTCTTTGGGTGGACGCCGAGTATCTCACTTGCCTGCTTTACCGTGTAGAGTTTCTCTTTTACTACCATACACTCACAATTATTCACGAAAATATTTAAAGCTTTCGGTTAAGAGGAACAGTGAAAAAAGGCTTTTCAGCTCTAGTAGAACACAACGGGTATAGAGTTTTAGTTGACACTGGTACGGATGGAAAAATTCTACTAAACAACATGGAGGGGTTGGGGATCGATCCTAATTCAATAGATGCTCTTTTCTTAACTCATGGCCACTATGATCATACTGGAGGAATTGCAGAACTTTTGAAGGCGAGGAAGGACACTCTCGATGTTTATGCTCATCCGAGAATCTTTGAAAAGAGGATAGCTCTAAAACCTAAAAGAAGAGACATTGGAATTCCTTTTTCCCAGGAAGAGCTTGAAAGCCTTGGAGCGATTTTCCATTTAAATGATAAAGCATTGGAGTTTTTACCTGGGCTAATATCCTCGGGGGAAATAAAAAGGGAAACCTGGGATAGAGCCGTTGGATATCTACTCAACAACGAAAAGGATCCGGTTAGGGACGATATGGCTCTTCTCATAGATCTTGGAGATAAGATTGCTGTAATAACTGGATGTGGCCACAGTGGAATTTTGAATATTGCAAAACATGCAGTTGAAATAAGCAAGAAACCTATTAGAGCCCTCATTGGAGGATTTCACTTGAGAGGAGCTTCAATTACCATCTTAGAAGATGCTGTTAGGGGATTAAAAGAGCTGAACGTTGAAATGCTTTATCCTGGTCACTGTACGGGCATTGATGAGTATGCTTACCTAAGGATGAAGTTGAAGGCAGAACACCTTAATGTAGGAAAGGAAATAGTCATAAAATGAGATGGCCTAAATAATGTGGGCGAGAAGCATGGGACTAATAGAGGATAAAGCCTTAGTTGAAGCTGCTCTCTTCGTAGCAGGAAGACCTTTGAGCTTAAAAGAGCTTTCAAAAGCACTGGGAATAAAATCTCTAGACTATCTGGAGAAGTTGATTGAGCTGATAGCAAGTGAGTATGCGGAGAGGAAAAGTGCAATTGAAATAGTAAAGGTTGCTGGGGATAAGTGGGTTATGCAAGTAAAGCAGGAATACTCCCAAAGGGTAATTCCATTAATGCCTAAGCCAGAGCTGAGCACAGGAGAACTCAAAACTTTAGCCTTGATAGCTTACCTCCAACCAGTGGAACAGAGCAAGATAGTAAAGCTTAGGGGGAGTCAAGCATACGAGCACATTAGGAAGCTTTTGGAGATGGGTCTTATATATGCTGAGCCTTATGAGAGAACAAGACTTCTTGGAACTACTGAAAAATTTGCGGAGCTTTATGGCTTTCCAGAAAATGATCCAATGTTAATAAAGGAGACATTCAAGAAAGTAATTCATGCTGAGTATTCTGATTTGATGAAAAAGATAGAGGAAAGTGAAAAGAAAAAGGAATGACCTTCCAAAGGCTTAAATATTCTCCAAAGAAATTACTATTTAGGTGAATGATCATGAGTGCATTTACAAAAGAAGAAATAATCAAGAGGATCCTGGAAGAAGTGGAAGGAATAACTCTAGAAGAAATTGAGAACCAAATAAGGCAAATAATGAGGGAAAACAATATTTCAGAGCATGCAGCTGCTCTCTTACTAGCAGAAAGGCTGGGAGTTGAAGTTACCAAAAGAGAAGAACAACCTTTAATGAAGATTAGCGACCTATATCCAGGAATGGATCCCCACGAGGTCAACATTGTTGGAAGAATACTTAAGAAGTATCCACCGCGAGAATACACAAAGAAGGATGGAAGCATTGGAAGGGTTGCCAGTCTAGTTATATACGATGATACTGGGAGAGCGAGGGTTGTTCTTTGGGATTCAAAAGTTTTGGAGTATTACAGCAAGCTAGAAGTAGGGGATGTTATTAAGGTTTTAGACGCCCAGGTTAGGGAGAGCTTATCTGGTTTGCCTGAATTGCACATTAACTTCAGGGCTAGAATAATTAAAAACCCAGATGATCCTAGGGTTCAGGATATCCCACCTCTTGAAGAAGTTAGAGTGGCAACTTATACGAGAAAGAAGATCAGTGAGGTCGAGCCTGGGGATAGATTTGTAGAGCTTAGGGGAACAATTGCCAAAGTTTACAGAGTTTTGGTATATGATGCATGTCCAGAGTGTAAGAAGAAGGTTGACTATGACCCAGGAATGGACGTTTGGATATGTCCAGAACATGGAGAGGTTGAGCCAATAAAAATCACTATTCTTGACTTTGGGCTTGATGATGGCTCGGGATACATTAGGATTACCCTCTTTGGAGACGATGCTGAAGAGTTGCTGGGAGTAGGGCCAGAAGAGATTGCCCAAAAGCTTAAGGAAATGGAGAGCATGGGCATGACTCTCAAGGAGGCAGCGAGAAAATTGGCGGAGGAAGAGTTCTACAATATAATAGGGAAAGAAATAATCGTGAGGGGAAATGTAATTGAGGACAGGTTCTTGGGCCTAATCTTAAGGGCCTCCTCCTGGGAAGAAGTTGACTACAAGAGAGAAATTGAGAGAATTAAGAGGGAATTGGAAGAATTGGGGGTGATGTGAAATGGAAGAAGTTACTCAGGTGAGAAAAAGAAGACCTGCTATAGAGAAAAAAATTGCTGAAATTACAGAGAATGATACGAGGGTATCCATAATTGGCAAGGTCATCAAGGTGGACAAGATGGAGTATCTTTTCTGGCTAGATGATGGTACTGGAGTGGCGATAATTGAGAGTGAGGGAGAGCTACCAAAAGTTGGGCAGATCGTTAGAGTTATTGGGAGGATAATCAAAAACGAGGGGATGCACATATACGCTGAAGTTATTCAAGACTTCAGTGAGGCAGACCTAGAGGCTCTTGAAGAAATTAGAGAATTGGAGAGGAAAATATTGCCTCAAATTGAAAGAGAAGTAATGATGTGGTGGTCACTATGAAAAAGAGATTACCTGCAAGTAGAGTTTATATTAAGGATATTTTAGAGGGATACTTCGTAAAAAGCGAAGGAGACTTTGAGCCAAATTATCTAATAACGAAAGACGCCAGAAAGATATACAGGGCTAAAATCGTTGGAACTGTGATAAGGGAGCCACTAATTGCAGAAGATGAGACATATGGAAAGTTTCAAATCGATGATGGGACTGGAGTAATATGGGTGCTTGGATTTAGAGACGATACCAAGTTCGCTAAACTTGTAAAGAAGGGAGATCTAGTCCAAGTTATAGGAAAGATAGCAGAGTGGAGAGATGATAAGCAAATCCTAGTGGAAGGTGTTGCAAAAGTCCATCCTAATATGTGGATTCTTCACAGGTATGAGACGCTGAAGGAGAAAATTGAACATGCGAGGAAAGCGAAGATTGCATTCGAGATATACAACACCTATGGGATAACCGCAAAGTCTAAGGTCATAGCTAAGAACAAGGGAGTTCCTGAGGAATTACTGGAAACAATTGATGAGCTCTATGGAATAATTATGGAAGAGAAGGCAATGGAAGAGCCGGTTGAAGAGCTTATAGAGGAAGAGATAACAGAAGAAGGAAAAGAAGAGAACGAAATATTGGAGAAAGTAAAGCAGGAGATTCTAGAGATATTAAGGTCAAAGAAAATTGCAGTATCGAGAAAATACATACTAAAGAAATTGGGAGAAAAGTATGACGAGGAGACAATAGAGGATGCGATTGCAGAGCTACTAGCGGATGGAGAAATTTACGAGCCGGAGACTGGATACTACAAACTGCTATGATAAAGTATAAGTAGATCCAATGAAAAAGAAGAAAGGGTGAACGGTATGGAATCTCCATCAAATCAACTGGTGAATAAGTTCGTGATATCTCTTCCTGAGGGAAAGATTTTAGGATTCGTAACCGACATCAATGTAGAAGTGTCGGACAACCAATACTATTTCATTTTAAGAATGAAGGTATTTGAAAACCTCTCAAGAGGAGAATTTCACCCAGGAATGTTTTCCTCAGAAAAGAAAATCAAAATTAAGCCAGAAGACATTGTAAACGTTGGCCCAGACGTAATAATCTTGGGAGATGGAAAAGTTCCACCACTTAGAGAAATAGAGAGGTTAGTCCACATAGCCGAAGAATATAATGCTTTGGTAAAAGAGTTAGAAAAGAAGGAAGAAGAGATAAAGAAACTCAAAGAGGAGAACAAAGAGTTGCAAAAAATTATAGAAGAACTTGAGAGAAAAGTTAAGAGGCTCGAGGTCATTGAAGATGACTTTGGCCACTTGAAGGAGCAACTATTGAAGCAGGAAGGTCAACTTGAGATGGCAAGAGAGTACATAAAATTACTTGAAGGAATTAGGCACGATATAGACGAGATAAGGAACAACATAACGTCCCTAATTTCAGGATACATTGAAGAAGTGATGAGAAAAGTAGTTAATGAAGAGCTCAATGCGAGGGGGTTAAAGAAGACGATAATCTAACCAAATATCCTAGGTCCAATTATTTGGAGTAAAACCTCAATCAGTATGAAGACTAAGACTATAGCCAGAGCTCCCTTTGGCGTTACTTTTACAGCTTTAGTGTCCTCATCGAAGAACCTCATTAGTCCTGCTCCAGTTGGTGGTAGGGTTGTTTTTTCCTTTGCCATTATTCACCACCTAAGGTGCATTTTTGAATAAGATATTTATAAATGTTTGTCGAAATTTCATTGCCCCCGGGAAACCGCGGCGGGGGAGCGAGCGGCGAGCTGTGAGCCCGCTTCGCTCCCCGGGGGTACACTACTCCTCATCCTCTATATATGGGGCAGTTATTACCCTTCTAATCTCCTTAGCAATCTTCTCTCCTATGCCTTCAACTTTCATTAACTCAGCAACGCTTGCAGTGAATACCCTTTCCACACTTCCAAAGTGCTTCAACAATCTCCTAGCTAGAGTTGCTGAGACGTGAGGTAATCCCTCAACTATTAACCTCTGCCTCTCGGCAAGGGTAAGGGCCTTCTTCTCACTTCTAATTCTCACAGGTTTTTCTCTCTCCTCTTGCTCCCTCTTTGCAATTAGAAAGATGTATTGAGCGGTTTCCTCTGGAGTAGATGAAAATATTATTGGGACCCCAAAGTCTACGGTTACCGCTGCTATTGCCCCCCTTATTGCATTTGGATGGACGTTTCTAATTCCGTATAAAGAACCTTCGACTATCATTATCGGTCTTGAGTATGCCTCTTTGAGCCTCTTAACTTGATCAAAAAGTCTACCATCAATAATTGACTGAATGAAGTCGTTAGCTGACTTCCTCTCAATTGCAACGTCCTCACTAATTATATAATCTCCCACATCGAGCGTTTTAACCTCTAACTTTACACCAAGAAGTTTAAGTCTCTTCACAACCTCACTCCTAAGCTCTCTGCTATCTACGACGACTTTTACACCCTCTTGAGCCTTTACCTTCTTTTCCTCTTTTTCAGTTGCTTCTTCTTTTTCCTTTTTCAACCACTTGTCTAGAGAGGTCTTTTCGCTCTCTTTTTCTCTCACAAAATCAACTAGAGAAGTTTGCTTCTGCTTTTTAATTGCCTGACTCACCTTAGCTATTGTCTCTTGCATTATCTTTTCCTTTTGCCTGGAACTCCAGTAGTATGCTTCATCTCTAGTCCCCTTGGCCATTAGGATTATAACTCTCCCCGGCATATGCCTGCCAGTTCTACCCCTTCTTTGGATGCTCCTTATGGCAGATGGTACTGGCTCATAAAACACAACCAAATCAACTTCCGGCACGTCAAGTCCTTCCTCTCCTACACTCGTTGCCACTAGAACGTTGAATTCTCCTCTAGCGAATTCGTCAAGAATTAATTTCTGCTCTCTCTGACTCAGTCCACGGTCATTTTCTTTGCTGGCCTGTCCAACGAACCTTTTAGCTTTTATTCCATCTTTCACAAGTTCATTGACTATCTTTTTTGCAGTTTCTCTGTAGTTAGTGAAAACTATGATTTTGGAATTTTGTTTCCTTTGGAGTTGTTCCCTAATTATTTCTTTTAACTTGTCCATCTTGGGGTGATCAAGCCCAATCTCCTTCGCTTGAACTAAAAGTGAGATTGCCTTTTTCATTCTCTTATCCGAGAATATTTCCTTGCTAGCCTTTGTTGATCCCGCTTTTGCCTCCTCATACAACTTCTTTATATAAGCCCTCAGGGCGGATAACCCTTGGGTTTCCAACAGCTCAATTGCATGATGTAGCTTAAGAGCCATTGCGTGATAGAGAAGCAAGCCTCTGAGATCATGATTACCTTTCGCCATTTCTTCGTTTATTATTTGCCCAGCTCTAAGAACTTCTTTCTTTGGAATGTCTGGGGAAGAAGATTCAAGAAGTCCAGTTTCTGCCAACGGTTTAAGGGCATCTCTAAGCATTTCTCTTAAAAGTTTCCTTACTTCCTTGTATATTTCTGGGAGATCAACCCTAACCCATTCAAACCTTATTCCCTTAACGTAAGGTCTAACATCGGGAGAATTTTCGGAGCGGTATTCAATATGCTCAATTCCCAAGTTATTTATTACCTCCATGATCTTTTCAGGAGTGCTCCCAGGGGAGGCTGTTAACCCTATAACAAGTGGGTTTTTGGCCTGTCTTTTATACTCTCTTGCTATAAAGACGTAAGCGTAATTGCCCACAGCTCTGTGAGCTTCATCGAATACTATTAGCGAAACGTCTTCTAAAGATATTCTTCCCGCCAATAAGTCATTTTCAATAGTTTGAGGAGTGGCTACAATTACTTTTGCTCTCGCCCAGGCCTTACTTCTCTCTTCTGGGCTCTTCTCTCCAGTAAGTGCTACAATTTTTTCTGGAGGGAGGTTAAATAGCCTCCTAAAACTTTCCGCATGTTGAAGAACGAGAGGCTTAGTGGGGGCGAGCATTAGAACTTTTCCGCCATATTTCGTTAATCTATACTCTGCTATCATCATAGCTATCAGCGTCTTACCTAATCCTGTGGGCAGAACAATCAAGCAGTTTGTTTCTTTGCACTTGGCGTATATTACCTCTTGATATATCCTAGGCTGTATTAAGTCTCTCCTTAATAACATCACACTATCTACTCCAGTAAGCTTAAAATTGTTTTTAGCAACTCTTCGCTGTTCACGGCTATCACATCAAGCCTATCAGTTGCATTAAATGAAATATCTATATCCTTTCCCGCGGAGTCCTTAATAAGGGCTCCTGCCTCTTTTGCAATTATCGTTCCAGCAGCTATGTCCGTTGGCCTTACGTATTTCCTCACATCAACTACTCCATCTAATGCACCCATAGCTAGGTATGCCAATTCTAGAGCGATTGCCCCTAAGGTTCTAGTTCTCTTTACATGTTTAACGATTTCATGGCCTTTACCTCGAGAATAAAAGCTTATTGATGGCTTCTCGTCCGGGGTTTTTCTTACCTTTATTCTTTTTCCATTTAAAAAAGCTCCCTCTCCTGGGATTCCCTCAAAGAATCTCTCTGTCATAGGTTCATAGATAATTGCATATATTGGCTTATCTTTTTTAAATACTGCTAGACTCAAAGCAAAAAAAGGAATTCCAGCAATGAAGTTATATGAACCATCTAGTGGGTCTACTATAACGGTGTATTCACTCTCGTTATCAATAACACCAACTTCCTCGCTCACAACGTTGACTCCAAGCTCTGTGATTCTTGAAAGTATTAAATCCTCGGCGAGCTTATCAACCAGCTTTGTCTCATCTCCACTGGGGCTTATCTTTACGAGCTTTCCCCCATCAGGGTTTCCAAAGAAAGGCATTATTGTAGTTTCGAAATCTGAGATTATGTCAATGGCTACTTCCCTCCAGAACTTAAGCTTCATTTTTAAACCCCCATTAACATTCTTAATAAATTCCTGGTTCCTGGGGCAAAGCCCAGTATAAAGATTACCATTTTTATAAAGTCCAAGAGCTCCTTCTCTTCCCCTTCCTTTTCGAGTTCTTTAAGTAGCCATACTGCGGCGAAGAGGATTATGAACTTTAATACATACATAACTGCTGCAGTCCCAGTTAATCCAATTAGCAACCTAGGGAGAACATGTTGCTCCCAGTAGCCCATAAAGTCTACTCCCACAAAGGTGGTGGTTGCGTCATAGAAGTGGGCATAGAATAGGTATGAGTTCTCTCTAACTAAACTAACTTTCTTTGACAAGAGAAAGACCACAAGTTCGGCAAGAATTAGGAAGGGAATGAAGTACTTTAAGACAGCGAAATCAAAATTTATTTTGGAAATGTTAGCAGACATTGCAGCGAGATCTACCATAACTAAACCCCATCCAAACCATAAGAAAACTCCCCTCCAATCTTTGGCGAATTTATGTGAGACTAAAAGGGCAGAAAATGCTATTACAAAGACCAGGAAGTATATCCCAGGGGAAACAGTGAGATAAGTTCTCGGAAAAACTCCAGCATCTGTTAAGGCTCTTGTGAACGCTCCAAAAATCATGTAAGGAATTAGCGCTCTGAAGAATGCGTTGTTTATCTCAATTTTAAGCCTCTTTAGAACTTTATATACAAGTAAAGTTGCAATCCCCAAGATTATGGCATAGACAAGCGTGTTAACTGGGTTATATCCAGTATTATACTTAATTGGGTCAATAAAATATTTCTGAAAGAACTCTCTAATCATTAATCTCATCACCAAATATAGACCAAAGTCCAGAAAATAAAAATTTTTTGAAAAGAGAGGAAATCAGAACAGTGGACAGACGTCTTTTTCTGTTGGTGGATTGGGGTCAAGGCCCTTTCTCTGTCTGATCTGCCTGATTATCTGCTGAGCAAGCTCATTTGGAACTCTCTTGAATCCTGCGTGCTCTGTGCTCCATAGGGCTCTACCGCTTGTTGCACTTCTTATTGCTCCAGCGAATCCAAACATCTCAGCAACTGGAGCTTCTGCAATTATGGTCATTACCTCTCCCTCTTGCCTCATGTCAATGAGCTGACCTCTTCTCTGTGATATCTCCCTACTAACAGCACCCATGTACTCGTATGGGATGTTGATAATGACCTTCTGGTAGGGCTCGTAGAGGACTGGGCCTGCCTTCATCATTGCACAGTGAATTGCAGTTCTAATTGCTGGATAGATCTGAGCTGGACCTCTGTGTACGTTGTCCTCGTGAACTTGAGCATCAACAAGCCTAACTATTACTTTCATTACTGGCTCTTTGGCCAATGGTCCTTCATCCATAGCCTGGTGGAATCCATCTATGAGGAGATCCATAACTTCATTGAGGTACTGGATACCCTTTGTGTTGTCGAGGAACATGTTTCCATTGTAAATATCAACTACACCCCTTGCAATGTCATAATCCATTCCAAGCTCTGCAAGCTTCTTAGCTACGGCCTTTGGATCCTTGACCCTTCCCTCTGGTATTATTCCTTCCTTAATTGCCTGGTATATCTCGTCTGGCATTGGCTCAACTACAACGTAGAATCTGTTGTGCTTGTTTGGTGACTTACCTTCAACTATTGGGCTTGGCTTGGTTATGCTCTCTCTGTAAACTACTATTGGTTCTGAAACGTCGACTTCAATTCCCCAGTCCTTCTGTAGCTTGTAGAGCTTGACCTCAAGGTGGAGCTCACCCATACCACTGAGGAGGTGCTGTCCAGTCTCTTCATCGATCTTAACGTGAAGTGTTGGGTCTTCTTTGGCTAATTGCCTCAATGCCTCAATGAGCCTTGGTAAGTCTTTCACATTCTTGGCCTCTATAGCCACTGTAACTACAGGCTCGCTCACGTAGTGGAGGGCCTCGAATGGCTCGATTTGCTCTTCAGCAACAGTCTCTCCAGCCATTGCATCTCTAAGTCCAGTAACTGCAACGATGTTTCCAGCTGGAACGGCCTCCATGTTTATTCTCTCTGGACCCATGTAGATACCGACCTGCTGTATTCTTCCCTTTCTCTTGCTGTTGATTAGGTAAACCTCCTGACCACTCCTTACAGTTCCACTCCAAACTCTACCAGTGGCAACTTCTCCAGCGTGCTTGTCGATGATGATCTTGGTGATTACCATTACCATCTTACCCTTTGGATCACAGTTGAGCATTGCCTGGCCTATTTTGCTATTTATGTCGCCCTGCCAGAGGTGTGGAATCCTGTACTTCTGGGCCTCAATTGGGCTTGGGAGGTGCCTAACGACCATGTCAAGTACTACAACGTGGAGTGGGGCTCTCTGCCTAAGAGTCTTGTTGTCTCCCTTGAGAGTTAGGTCAATTATTTCGTTGAACTTAACTCCAGTTCTCTGCATGAATGGAACGCTTAAGGCCCAGTTGTAATAAGCTGAACCGAATGCAACGCTACCATCTTCAACCCTGACCATCCACTTCTTCTTGTATTCTTCGGGGGCGTATCTCTGGATTAACCTGTTAACGTCCATAATTATCTTGGAGAACCTTTCCATCATTTGCTGTGGAGTTAGCTTAAGCTCTCTGATAAGCCTATCAACCTTGTTTATGAAGAGGACTGGCTTGACATATTCTCTCAATGCTTGTCTCACAACTGTTTCGGTCTGTGGCATCACTCCTTCCACTGCATCAACGACGATTATAACACCGTCAATGGCTCTCATAGCTCTTGTAACGTCACCACCAAAGTCCACGTGTCCTGGAGTATCGATGAGGTTAATTAGGTAGTCCTTTCCTTCATAGTTGTGCACCATTGAAACGTTTGCCGCGTTAATGGTAATACCTCTGGCCTGCTCTTGCTCGTCGAAGTCTAGAACTAGTTGCTTTCCTGCCAGCTCTTCACTTATCATTCCAGCTCCGGCAAGTAGGTTGTCACTCAACGTAGTTTTACCGTGGTCAATGTGAGCCGCTATACCAATATTCCTGATTCTTTCAGGTTGGAGCATGAGCTCCTTGATCTTAGCAATCATTTCCTCTCTCCTACCCATTTCCACCACCTTCTAACCTTGCTCGGGTTTACTTAAAAAGTTAGGTTATAAAACTTTTCCCAGGTTGAGAGAATTCATTCAAAGTTGAAGCTCTAAACTTCAATTACATCGATTGCTGCCTTTATCCACCTGAGGTAAGAATTGACCGTCCCTCTAAGGGCAGAGGAATCTGTGGCCTTTATATCTAGGATTATTTTTTTCCCTTCCAGCTTGAAATCAATTTCACTCCTCCTATATGGAACGCTTAAGTGCTCGTAAAGAACAGCTTCATAAACAACTTTAGCAACATCTTCGGAGGGAAATTCAATCTCGATTTTCGCTTGAACTCTCTTGGCCTTCACCCTTTTCCCTCCGTGGAACCTTAATTCCTAGGGCCTCTTTGTAGTCCCATCTTCTACCATCTTCCATGATCCATATCTTTACGTTGATTAGAGGTCCAACCGGCCTGTCTTTTGTAACATCAAGCCTATAGAAGTTTATAACCATTCCTCTAGGATGCCTTTCAATAACCGCAATTACATCTGTATCGTATTTATCCGCTATGTATGTCAAGCTCTTATCTCCCCTGGGAACAAACTTTCCAGTGGTTAGTTCAGCAAAAACTTGGGCAAATGCAATGTGATCCCACCCAACCCTTTTGGCAGTCGTAACAACTAAAGGCATATCCTCTCTTATTGGATTGAGCCCCTTAAATCCCATCTCCCTCTGCAACTTTATACCATGAAGATACAAATATCCCAAATAACCCCAATCCTCGGGGTGGACTTTTATGAATGTCATTTTGAGGGGGTTCCCCTTCCAAACGTTTAATATGAGAAGCCTCTCATATCCCCTGTCATAAGCTTCCATGAGAAGCTCTTGGATGGTCTTCTTCCCCCTAGTCAAGTAAAGAGAATTGGGGAATACTCTCTCTAAATCATGACCAAAACTTCTAGTTCTTCTGGTAGGCCTATGTGAAGTAGTTATCAGCATCATAGGTGCTACCCTTAGGAAGTTTAAAAGAAAAGGTTAAAAATGTTAGCTAAATGGCCTTTACCCTTCTTGGAACCTTGGGTCTTGGCTTGTATAGAATCTTGCTACCACAATATGGACAACGGAGATCCCTTGTTATGGAAAGGTCTAGCTTAACCTCCCTACCACACTTAAAACATCTATACACGGCCTCAACCATATTACATTCACTCCGTTATCCTTCTAACGGCCTTTCCGGCAGGGGTAACTGGGAGGTAAGCTCCACCGGCAAATGTAGCTCCACACTTCTGGCACTGCCATATTCCAGTGCTAATTCTCTTCACCGCTTTTCTTCCACAGACTGGGCAGGTGTGTTTCTGTCTCATCTTTGCCTCTACTGCTGCAACTCTTCTTCTAATCTTGAGACCGTACCTTGCACCAAACCTACCGGCTGAACCAACCTTTTTGGTTCCGCTCATGAGCATCACCTCTAAATCATCGTGAGCTGAAGGGGGTTAAATCTGAAGTAGTTTATAAATGTTTAGGCTTCTCTGGTGGCTATTATCTTCACTCCTTCAAATTCTCCAACAACCTGGCCAACTTTTACTGGAGCTTTGAGCTTTAACTTGGCGAGCATCTTCATGAGCTCGGGGATCTTATCTTTTGGTATTGGCTTTTCCGTTTTAACACTTACGGTAGGCAATTTTCCTCCTTCAACTGGAATCACGCTCATGACAACTCTCTTTGGAGCCCTTATTTCTTCAATGGCCCACTCTTTTCCCCTGGGACATGTGTAGCCCTTTATATCCTTTATCTTCCCGGCTTCAATTTCAACTTCAATAGAGCAACTAAGGGGGCAGACAATGCAAGTGAGCCTATAAACTTCACTCATTCTTTACCACCTGCATCGTTATTTTTTCCTTGGCCTTTCTAATCTCCTCCCCCCTAAGCTTTATTCTGAGCATTTCTGATGGTTTAACTACTGGGAGACGAAGTTTCTTCCCTATTTCAGGGAATTCTAGAGTTACATCTTCTATGGGTCTCTGAACTCTTGCATAAATCCACACATCCCTCTCTCCGCTGAGGTAGTGAGGAGCTACAAGTCTAACGTTCTCTCCTTTAACTAGTTTTATCCATCTCGTACTCTTTATCCCCCCGTTTTCTATAAACTCTTTAGCGCCCTCGGCAGCTGTTTCACCCTGTTCTACAACGTAATCAACTAAATCGTTTATTAGCAGAGAATTTCCTGCCACGAATATCCCAGGAACGGAAGTTTCGAGCCTGTCATTAACCACTGGTCCTCCAGTTGCTGGATCTATCCTAACTCCAATCTCCTGGAGAAGTTTAACGTTTGGAATAAGTCCCGCAGAAATTATTAGGGTGTCTGCTTCGATCCAAAACTCACTCCCTGGGATTTCCCTTAGATTTTCATCTACCTTGACCACTTTTACTTTCTCTACTCTCTTTCTCCCCCTCACTTCCACTACCTTATGGCTTAGGTATAGTGGGATGTTGAAATCCTTTAGGATCATTAAATTTCTTGCAAGTCCTCCTGGGTAGGGCATTAGCTCGATTACAGCTTTTACATTGCATCCTTCAAGCGCAAATCTACGGGCCATTATTAGTCCCACATCACCAGAGCCAACTATGACTATGTCCCTCCCAGGGAGTATGCCATATAGATCCATGAGGGCCTGAGCCTCTCCAGCCGTGTAAATTCCAGCAACCCTATCTCCAACGATTCCTATTTCGAACGCATGCCTTTCTCTAGCACCCGCTGCATAGATAATAGTCTTTGTGGCAACTTTTTTCACACCTTCGGGAGATACATATGTCACAAACTTTTCCAGGTCAGAATAATTCTGAATCTCAATGACTCTTGCAGAAGTCTTTACTTCCACCCCATCTAACTTGTTTATCAGCCTGTATGCGAACTCTGGCCCAGTTAATTCCTCTTTAAAGTAGTGAAGCCCAAAGCCTGGGTGAATACACTGGGGTAGAATTCCTCCCAGGAAATCGTTGTCATCGAGCAATAATACCTTCAGGCCAAGCTCTTTGGCCTTAATTGCTGCACCCATTCCAGCTGGTCCTCCTCCAATGACAACGACGTCATAACTCTCAAGCACTGTTCTCACCTCTTAGCAATGCCTTAACATCTCCTATACCAATCTCGCTTCCCTCTCCCTTAAGAGTAATTTCCCAGGGTGGAACGTTGTATGCCTTTGAGAGAAGTTGAATTATCCTAACCCTACAAAAGCTTCCCTGGCAGGTTCCTGAGGTAGCTTTAGTCCTAAACTTTATTGAGTCTATGCTTGGAATTTTAACGCCTATGAACTTCATTCTCTCTATTGCCTCTAGAATCTCACCTTCAGTTACTAGGTTACACCTGCATACAATCTTTCCGTAAGCAGGGTTCTCTCTAATCAATCTGTTTGCTTCCTCTGGAGAGAGCATTGAGAATCTTGTTATATCCTTCCTATATGGGTTCCACTTTTCTTTTTCTATGAGCTTAATACCGAGATCCCTCTGGATTATCTCTGCAACTTCATAAGCAATTGCTGGGGCACTAGTAAGTCCAGGAGAACGGATTCCAGCAACGTTTATGAAACCAAAGACTTCTTCTTCAGCCTTAATTATAAAGTCTCCACCTGTGGGCTCTGGTCTTAACCCTGCAAATGTCCTTATTACCTTGCTCCTTGGAGGAAGGTTTGGCCACAACTTCTTTGCACCCTCCCATACCTCCTCTAGTCCTTCCCTTGTAGTTGCCAGGTTTTCCTTTTCTTCAGGTGGCAAGTCCTGGGCATTGGGCCCAATCATTAGATGACCGCTTATCTCTGTTGTAACTACAATTCCCTTACTAATTGGAGTCGGTGTTGGGAAAAGAACTCTCCTAGGTCCTGGGACGGTATCGTCAAATATCCAGTACTCACCCTTCCTGGGATGAATAGTGAAGTAATCGAGTCCAACCATTCTAGAAATTTCATCTGCATAAAGTCCGGCGGCATTTATTATAACATCTGCCTCAATGAATCCGTTGTTTGTCTCAACTCCTTTTACCTCCCCGTTCTGCACTTTTATTCCTTTAACTTTGGTGTTGAGATGGATCTTGACTCCATTGGCAACGGCATTCTCAACTATAGCTATTACCGCAGGAATAGGGCCAATCTGACCTACCGTTGGTATCCAAAGTGCTCCTTTTGCCTCTGGATTCAACCCTGGCTCCAAATGAAACAGCTCTTCTCTGTCAACGATTCTCATCTCGGGGACTCCATTTCTTATACCCCTCTCGAGAAGCTTTTCGAGTTCGTCAAAATCTTCCTCCTCCAATGCCACAACAAGGGCACCATTCCATATGTGGGGTATTTCTAGTTCCTTAACCCATCTATGCCAGAGTCTATTTCCCCTTACACAGAGCTTTGCCCTCATTGGGTATTTATCTGGATCGTCATCGTATCCACCATGAATTAAAGCTGTGTTTGCTTTACTAACACCCCAACCAACGTCGGGATTTTTGTCTATTAGATGAACCTCGAGGTTTTCATATCTGCTTAGAACTCTTGCTATACTAGCTCCCGTTATTCCCGCTCCAATTATCGCAACCTTAATCATTTATCCCCCTCCTCAACTCACAACTTTGGCCCAACCTAAAGCTCTCTTAACGGCCTCTTTCCATCCCCTATATAGTTTTTCTCTAGTTTTTTCATCCATCTGAGGTTCAAATACTCTCTCAGCTCTCCAGAGTTGTGATATCTCCTCCATGCTTTCCCAATAGTCTACGGCCAAACCAGCTAAGTAGGCAGCTCCAAGGGCAGTGGTCTCTTTAACTACAGGTCTAATAACTTTCTTATTGAGGATATCAGCCTGGAACTGCATGAGGAAGTTGTTAACAGTGGCTCCACCATCCACGCGAAGCTCCTTTATCTGTATCAGCTTTTCCATCTCTTCAATTACATCCCTTGTGAGGTAAGCTATGGCCTCTAAGGTTGCCCTTGCAAGATGTTCTCTCCCAGTTCCCCTTGTTATTCCAATTATCAACCCCCTAGCGAACTGATCCCAGTAGGGAGCTCCCAATCCTACAAATGCTGGAACGAAGTAGACTCCCTCGTTGCTCTCTAACTTAGTAGCTAATTCTTCAGTCTCAGCGGCATTGCTGATTATCTTAATCCCGTCTCTCAACCACTGAACAGCTGCTCCCGTGATGAAGATACTGCCTTCCAGGGCATAATTTACCTTCCCATTAATCCCCCATGCAACCGTTGTGAGGAGGTTATCTGAATAAAGAAGCATTCTTCCTGTATTCGCCAATATGAAGTTTCCAGTCCCGTAAGTGGCCTTTACCATTCCCTCTTCAAATGCTGCTTGGCCAAAGAGAGCAGCCTGTTGATCTCCAGCATCCCCACTAACTGGAATTTCTGGGCCAAGAATTTTTGTATAGCCATAGATTTCACTAGATTCTTTTACATCAGGTAAAATTCCATCGGGAATCTTAAAGATCTCTAAAAGCTCTTCATCCCACTCCAGCTTATTAATGTTGAACAACATTGTTCTGGAGGCATTTGAATAGTCCGTTACGTGCTCTCCCGTAAGCCTGTAAATTAGAAAGGTGTCAATTGTACCGAACATAACCTCTCCTTTTTCCGCTTTTTCTCTAAGCCCAGGGACATTGTCCAAGAGCCATGCTATCTTTGAGGCTGAAAAGTAGGCATCTGGAACAAGACCTGTCTTTTCTTTAATGACATCACTATATTCTCTCTTAATTTCCTCAACCATTTCAGCAGTTCTTCTGCACTGCCACACAATGGCATTGTAAACGGGTTTCCCATCTTTTTTCCAAATAACTGTAGTTTCACGCTGGTTTGTGACTCCAATAGCAGCTATTTGATTTGCCTCTATCTTGGCTTTCTCTATCGCAGTCTTTATTGCTTTCACTTGAGCCTCCCAAATTTCCTCTGGATTATGCTCTACCCACCCTGGCTTGGGATAGTATTGAGGGAATTCATACTGCCCAATTCCTAGAACATTGCTGTTCTTATCAAATATTATTGCCCTGGCGGAAGTTGTGCCCTCATCTAAAGAGAGGATATAGCGGTCCATTTAACCACCTGATTTAGAGTTATGAAAAAGAAGGGTTATTATTTTTACCTTATTCCCAGGGAAGAAAGGTAGGATACCATTCTCTCAACATCATTAGCTATTACAACTTCAAACATGCCAAGGAGCCTCTTTAGGTTCTCATCTACATAGAATAATTTGTCATCTTCCGTCCATAGAACTATCTTCAATCCTAAACTTCTGACCCATTTGATTGCTTGGTAAGTTTTCTCAAAGCCTATAATTGGGATTGCCTCCATAGGTACGTTTACAGACCATAGGTTTAGCTTTTCTTTAAGCTTTGGAATAAGCGGAACGGTTTCCTCTTTGTCCACTAGTAGGCCCATAATTGTTGTATCATCGTACTTTCTGTACTCTCTTAATGCTTCTATGTCAAAGGAGGATATCATAACTCTCTCAGGGTTATTCTCAGAGACTATCCTGGCAACTTCTTTTGCAGCATCCCTGTCCTTGATCTCTATATTGAGCAAAGCGTCTTTTGGTAAAATCTCGAAAACTTCCTCTAGAGTTGGAATTCTTTCCCCCATTCCGATATTGGCCTTTTTCAACTCCTCTAGCGTCATCTCCTTTTGTCTACCCTTGAGATTGCTAGTTCTATCGATTGTTTCATCATGCATTAATATTACCTTATTATCTTTACTCAACCACACGTCGATTTCAACACCATCTGCGCCCGCTTCAATAGCCTTTCTAATTGAGAGCAGGCTGTTCTCTGGATATTTTGCCATGTATCCCCTATGTCCAAGAACTATTATCTTATCTCTTTCCCACATAGGGTTTCCCACCATTCAATGCATGAGGAAGGATAATAACAATTTTTCTATACCCTATTAAATTTTTGTCATATTTTCAACTCCGTATCGGGAATTTCTTATTAACTCTAGGAGCCAAAATTGGCCAGAATGACAACTTGGGGGAGGGAAGAGAATGGAAAGAAAGTTCAGGTATTCGATGATATTCCTCCTTGGTTTTGGTTTCTTCGGTATAAGCATAATATGGTCCCTCTATAATGCATACATCCCAATTTTCCTGCAGGAGACATTCAAGATGAACAGGACAATAACAGGTTTTATCATGACGATAGATAATCTCTTTGCAGTTATTCTGTTGCCCTTCCTGGGAGCACTAAGTGACATGACGAGAACAAGAATTGGAAGAAGAAAGCCCTACATACTACTTGGAGCACCCTCTGCTGCAATAATGTTTGCGCTCATTCCAGTGGCTAGGAGATATGAAAACCTGGCCCTCTTCATGGGTACTATCATCTTTATGAACTTCTTTATGGCCCTCTTTAGATCCCCGGTTATAGCCTTCATGCCCGACATAACCCCAAGCGAAAAAAGGAGCCAGGCAAATGGAATAATAAACTTTATGGGTGGACTTGGAGCTCTATTGGCTTACTTTGGTGGAAAGTTTCTCTATGACATTAACTATGCACTTCCATTCTATGCAGGAGCAATTGTCATGCTTTTGGCAAATCTCCTCGTGGTGATAGTAGTCCCAGAACCAGAGGAATACTGCATTGGGGGACAGAAGTTAGAGATTAGAAAAATACTTTCCGAGACTGCTCACAAGAGCTTTGGAGAGCTGAAAGAGAACTTAAAGGATGTTTTCCTAAGCAGAGAGAGAAGCTTACTAGCAATATTACTGGCAATATTCTTCTGGTTCATAGCATTTAACTCTCTAGAAACTTTCTTCACTAGCTATGCCAAGTATCACTTGGGCATCAGTGAGAGCACTGGGGCCTTTATTATGGGGGTAGTTTCCCTAAGTTTCATGATATTTGCAATACCTGCAGGGTTCTTGGGAGGAAGAATTGGAAGAAGAAAAACCATAACGGCTGGACTTATTCTAATAGTCGTGGTCCTAATATTGGCTCACATATTGGGACAAACAACGAAGCCGGCATCTGATTCTTTGACAGATCCAGTCATTCTCAAATTTATGGTCCTGTTTTTCTTTGCGGGAATAGGATGGGCAATGGTTAACGTTAACTCCCTTCCCATGGTTGTTGACATGACAGTGAGAGAAAAAGTTGGAGGATATACTGGGTTGTACTATTTCTTTAGTCAAGCGGCAAATCTCGTCGCTCCCCCATTATCAGGAGCCCTAATAGACCTGACAAACTATTCCATTCTTATACCATTTGCCATTGCATTCTTTATAATGGCGGCAATAACAATGCAATTCGTTAAGAAAGGAGATATTAAGGGTGGAAGTGGCGATATGTATGATTACATACCAGATGTGGATTAGGGGTGTTATTTTTGCTCTTTCATTTCTTAGTTTTAGCAGAATTAGTAAAGGGGGTAATATTCGCTTTGGAGATATCTTCTTGTTCCCCGAGTATGAGGAACTTGAAGGGGGGAGGTAGGTGATAACTGAAATACTCGTGGCTGCTTTGGTTTTTTTCTTAATTTTTATAGCCTTTGTAGGGTACAAAATGGTAAAACCACCTAGGATTGTAGGAAATTGGACTCCAAAAGATCTTGGCTTTGAGTACAAAGACATTGAAATTATTACTGAAGACAACGTTAAACTTGATGGGTGGTGGATAGAAAATGATAGTGACAAAACTGTAATTCCTCTACACGGTTATATCTCGAGTAGATGGGCTGAGCACTATATGAAGCCCACAATAGAGTTTCTCTTAGAAGAAGGATATAATGTTTTGGTATTTGACTTTAGGGGTCATGGAAAAAGCGGGGGGAAATATACCACCGTTGGAGATAAGGAAATTCTAGACTTAAAGGCTGCTGTAAAGTGGCTAAGGAACAATTATCCAGAGAAATCTAAGAGAATTGGAGTTATTGGATTTTCAATGGGGGCATTAGTTGCGATTAGGGGGTTAAGCGAAGTTGAAGAGATTTGCTGTGGAGTTGCAGATTCACCACCAATTTATTTCGATAAAACAGGAGCAAGGGGGATGAAGTATTTTGCAAAACTTCCAGCATGGCTTTATTTATTTGTTAAACCTTTTTCCGAGATATTTTCAGGAGGAAGAACTATGAATGTCCTTGATTATGCAAATAAAATTAGAAAACCACTCCTTTTGATTATAGGGAGAAAAGATCTGCTTGTAGAGGTTGGGGAAGTTCAAGAGTTTTACGAGAGAAACAAGAAGATAAATCCAAACGTGGAATTATGGGTCACAGATGCTCCTCATGTAAGGACAATTCAAGTTTCTCCAGAAGCGTGGAAAAGTAGGGTTAGGCAGTTCCTTAAAAGGTGGATGGGATAGGTTTTTATTTTTACCTAAAAATTTATTATTTGTGAAAGCTAAAGTCCTGCTCCTTATTATCTTGGCATTTTTCCTTTCTTCCTCGCTAACAACTCCTACCTATTTTTCAGAACTTGGAAAGTTTGTAATTCTTGTGCACGATGTAAGTCCAGCTTATATATCTCAAATTGAACGATTAGCTTCCATCATAAATGAGTATGGGCTACAGGAGAAAACATACCTTTTTGTCATACCAAATCATGGAGGAGGAATGCCAATTGAAAAAGATAAGAGGTTTATGGATCTTCTCGAAAATCTTTCTTCCTGGGGGTATCATATAGAGTTGCATGGATACACTCATGTTGGAAGGGAGTTTAAGTGTTCAAGGGAGGAAGCTCTAAGTAAAATCGAGCTTGGAATCAAAATTGTAAAAGCAGAATACTTCATTCCTCCTCGTTACGCAATTTCAGCGGGGGCAAGGGAAGTAGTTTTAGCAAATAACTTAACAGTCATAGAGAGATTTTACTTATATTCACCTGAAGGAATGGTATATCCTATACTAAACCGAGAGTACACGTGGAGAATTTCAAAAATTCTCTATACTTATCAATTTTCGAGAGCAGCATCTGCTTACAAAAACACTAAGGGGACTTTTTTCCTGTCTCTTCACCCCACTGTAGTTGACAATCCCGAGGGGGTTAAATTTCTCCACGAATTCTTTAAAATTGTAAGAGAAGACCTCGGCTAACCCTCTTGTCATCATCTTCAGCGTGGCTAACGCTCCTCATCGGTCATAGAAAATAAGTGAATTGGCTTTAAAAAAGAAACGATAAAAAGAAAGGGATGATGAGCGTTTACCGGTCTGAGTTGTGATGACACTGGCACTGTCTGACCTTAGTAATCAACTTCTCCTTTCTTTTTTAGTTCTTTATACATTCTCCATGTGATAATCGGCTTCTTGGCTGCTAGAACATCATCGACTCTCCTAACTGCCGTGTTGTGTGGAGCACTCTTGACTATCTCTGGGTTTGTGTAGGCCTCTTCGCTAATTCTCTTTAGGGCCTCTACGTATGCATCTAGCTCCTCCTTACTTACGGTTTCAGTAGGTTCAATCATCAGAGCTTCGCTAACAATTAGTGGGAAGTATATAGTTGGCGCGTGCATTCCAAAGTCTAGGAGCCTCTTTGCAACGTCTAGGGCTTTAACTCCAGTATCTCTTTTCATGGGTTCGGCTGAGAACACAACTTCATGTTTCCTGAGCTCTTTCCCTGGGAGAGAATATCCCCTAGTTCCCTTGAGCTTTTGAGTTAGGTAGTTTGCATTTAAAACTGCCACTTCACTAACTTCTCTTAGGCCTTCTCTACCCATTATCTTGAGGTAAGTTAATGCTCTTACAAGAACTGCAAAGTTTCCATAAAGCTCCTTTACCTTTCCAATGCTCTTTGGTACGTTATAATCGAGATAATACCTGCCACTCTTCTCGTCATAGCTCACGAGTGGAACTGGTAGATAATCTTTCAAGAACTCTTTAACTCCCACGGGCCCAGCTCCTGGACCTCCTCCACCGTGAGGAGTTGAGAATGTCTTGTGAAGGTTGAGATGTACAATGTCAAACCCCATATCTCCAGGCCTTATCTTTCCGAGGATCCCATTGAGATTTGCACCGTCGTAGTAGAGCAGCCCTCCAGCTTTATGGATTATCTTGGCTATTTCAACAATTTCATCTTCGAATATTCCCAGGGTGTTTGGGTTTGTCAGCATTAATCCAGCAGTTCTTTCACTTACAGCATTTTCTAATGCCTCTAAATCAACTGTTCCATTTTCATTGGATGGTATTTCAATAACCTTAAATCCTGCCATTGCTGCTGATGCTGGATTTGTTCCATGGGCTGAATCAGGAACCAGCATTTCATTTCTCTGAGGCTCTCCGTTGTCTAAGTGGTAGGCCCTAATTATCATCACTCCAGTGAATTCTCCATTTGCTCCAGCGGCTGGTTGGAGAGTAAAGCGATCCATGCCCGTTATTTCCTTAAGCCATTGTTCAAGCTCCCACATTATTGCAAGTGCACCTTGAACTGTTCTCTCATCTTGATAGGGGTGAATGTAAGCTACTTTTGGATGATTAGCAATCTCCTCGTTTATCTTTGGATTATACTTCATTGTACATGAACCCAGTGGGTATATTCCAGAGTCAACACCATAGTTCATCTCGCTTAGCCTAGTGTAGTGCTTAACTATTTCAGGTTCGCTTAACTCTGGAAGTTCAAGCTTGCTCTTTCTCCTCAACTTCTCAGGAATTTCAACTTTTATGTCTTCAATGGGCTTGGGGAGAGTGTATCCGACCCTTCCAGGTCTTGAAAGTTCGAAAATCAGTGGTTCGTTCCATTTTGCTTGTCTGAACATTCACAACACCTCCTTAAGCGCATCTATTAATTTATCAATCCATTCCTTTCTTGTAGTCTCTGTAGCCGCAAAGAGAGCACTCTCTCCCAGCTCTGGGAAGTGAGGCTTGATGTAATAACCACCGTGGATGTTTTTCTGCAATAGATGCTCGTGGATTTCTGGATAGGGTTTTTCGAATTTCACAAGAACATCCTTGAAGTTCACACCATCAAAAGGTATCTCCGCGATTTCGCTAAGCCTCTTCTTTAGGTAGGCGGTGTTTTTCAGTATTACCTCCCCAAGCTCTTGGATTCCTTTGGGTCCCAGCGTGGCTATGTGGATTGCTGCAGCTACTGCTACGAGAGCTTCATTTGAACAAATGTTTGACGTAGCTTTAGCTCTCCTTATGTGCTGTTCCCTCGTCTGGAGCGTCATCACGAAGGCTCTCTTTCCTTCTGCATCCTTTGTCATCCCTATAATTCTCCCAGGCATCTGTCTGATAAGTTGGGGCTCATTTCTTGTTGCAAAAATTCCGGCCCTAGGCCCTCCAAAGTTCATTGGGTTTCCAAAGTATGAAGCTTCTCCAACAACAATATCTGCCCCCAGCTCTCCTGGGGCTTCTACTATTCCTAAAATCGTTGGATCAACTCCGACTACGAAGTATGCTCCGGCCTCGTGTGCTATTTCGCCAATTTCTTGGACATTTTCTTCAAGAAGGCCAAAGAAGTTTGGTATCTCTATGTAAACTCCACTGGCATCGTTGACTTTCTCTTTTAGGTCTTCAAGATCAACTTGGCCTCTGTCGTTCCACTTTACTTCAACTATTTCTATATTTGCTCCTCGGGTGTAGGTCTTTAGAACTTGCATTCTCTCGGGATGTGTGTGCTTGGGAACAACAAACTTCAACCTCTTCCCCCTGTGAAGCCTTACCGTCATTAAGGCTGCCTCACCTAAAGCTGAACCCCAGTCATACATTGACGAATTAACAACAGGCAATCCTACAAGTTCGGCTATTAGACTTTGATACTCGAAGAGAGCCTGAAGCATTCCTTGGCTAATCTCAGCCTGATAAGGAGTATAAGAAGTGAGGAACTCACTTCTTTCTATGAGGTATTTTACATGAGCAGGTATGTAATGGAAGTAAGTTCCTGCTCCAAGAAATGTTGGCATCTCCAGCACAGTCTTGTTTTTACTTAGAATCTCATTCATCTCCATGAATACCTCGTATTCACTTTTCCCTTCAGGAATGTTGAATTCCTTTATGAATCCTTCTGGAACATCTGCAAAGAGTTCTTCGATTGAAGAAAAACCAATTTCCTTTAGCATTTCTTCTTTATGGGCTGAGTTGGGGATGTAGTGCTTTCCCATAATTTTCCCCCATAAAATCTTTTAAGGTGGAAAAATATATGCCTTTCTGTTTTCCATTTATTCATGTTTCAAATTCTTAACTACGTCGAGAAGACTCCAAAGATCATAAATTACATGCAAATGGCGTATTTGGCCCAAAATGTCTTCGCTAACAAATCTGGCTGTATAGGGGAAGTACATCCATACATATTCAGTATTTTCATCCCCTCTTCCTATGAAGCGCCATGGTTTGTCATCAACCCAAACGAATGTATCATTTCCATATTTCTCCCTCACAATGTTAAATGCCTCGCAGATCGTGATGTCTCTTCCGAATATTATTACGTCATCAAAAAGATCGTAAAAGCCACTCATCTTTAGCCTATATTCTTTTATACCTGGGATAAAGTCCTCTGCTGAGAAGGAGATTACTATATGTCCTTCCTCCTTTAGCTTTTCCAAAACTTCTCTTGCTCCATCAAGGGGCTTTGTAAGCTTGGCTCTTTCTTCAAACCATGCTTTTGCAAATTTTCCTTGGAAAATTTTCATTGGGGGCTTTATTCTTCTCCCGTGCTTTCCGAACTTTGGTCTCTCAAATTGAAGTTCTAGCTTTGTTAGTAGCTTAGCTAGATACTTCTTCCCAGGGAGCCAAGGATAAGTACGCTCTAGAGCTCTGTGAAATGCTTCCTCTATGCATGAATAACTATCTACAAGTGTTCCATCGAAGTCAAAGGCTATGATCATCAGAAAGCTACACACCTGTAGAAGTTTTAAAATTATTGGCGTTGCTAACTTTTCTTAATGTGAGTCACATTGTTTGTTTGGGAAAGAATTCGAAAATAGCCAGAATTGGTTATTGGCGGGCCGGCCGGGATTTGAACCCGGGACCTTCGGCTCCGAAGGCCGACGCCCCATCCAGGCTAGGCCACCGGCCCTCAGAAAAGGCTTTAAACCGTGATATAATAAAGGTTTCGGTGATAAAATGCTACTTCCAGATTGGAAAATTAGAAAAGAAATACTTATAGAGCCATTTTCTGAAGAATCACTACAACCCGCAGGGTATGACCTCAGAGTAGGTAGAGAAGCTTTTGTCGGTGGAAAACTAATCGACGTAGAAAAGGAAGGAAAAGTCGTAATTCCTCCAAGAGAATATGCTCTAATTCTAACTCTCGAGAGGATAAAGTTGCCTGATGATGTTATGGGAGATATGAAAATAAGAAGCAGTTTGGCAAGAGAAGGGATAATTGGTTCTTTTGCCTGGGTTGACCCAGGATGGGATGGGAACTTGACTTTAATGATCTACAATGCCTCAAACGAACCCGTTGAGTTAAAATACGGAGAAAGATTTGTGCAGATTGCATTTATAAGGCTAGAGAATCCGCCAAGAACCCCTTATAGAGGAAATTATCAGGGGAGCACAAGGTTGGTGTTTTCAAAGAGAAAGAAACTCTAAGGTTTTTTCAACAGCATCGTTAATGTCTTGTGTGAAGCAATCTATATAGAGACTTACTGGATGAGTTTTTATGTGCTCAAACTCATAAGAGGGGCCAGTGTAACAGAATATTATCCTCACATCTTCTCCACTTATCTTTCTATGGATGAAAAATCCGACATCAACACTTGTTCCGAAAGATATCATTTGCGTGATTATTAGTAAAATCTTGGCGTTGTTTTTGATTTTATATTCAATCTCTCCCTTTTCCTTCCAATTTGCCCAGAATAGGCCAGGATAGTATGTATTCACTCCTCTCTTTTTAAGTTCCCTATAAACTTCATATAATGTCCAGAGGTTGTCAAAATCTATGTGGCCTGTTAAATAAATGTCGAATTCATCGACCCTGCCCTTTATAATTTCCAACACTCTCTTGTTTTTCTCTTTAATACTCTCTATATTATCTTTTTCTTCATTTGAGAGATACTGTTAGGATAACTGGGGCATCACCTCCTGAAGCCATTCAGTAACATCACCAGGCGGATCACCAAAACTAGAATGAATTCTGACAAAATTATA
>NZ_JASKLM010000055.1:0-11002 GCF_030153625.1 Pyrococcus sp.
TAGTTTGAGGGGGTTAGCTGTCAGGATTTTAGGGGCGATTCTGGCCGTGAATCTGGACAGATTATACAACTTCACAGATGGTGGGAACTAGGGTTTTTTCTCTTAGGGTGTAAAGAGGGATAGGTTTTTTACTCCAAGTGTTCATCGAAAAGTGATGATAGAAGTCAAGGGCGTATGGTTCTGGTATGAGGAGGGGAAACCCGTCTTGAAGAACATATCATTATCATTTGATGAGGGCATTTTAGCTGTAGTGGGGCCGAATGGAAGTGGGAAAACGACGTTAGTAAAGATGTTTAACGGACTAATTAAGCCAAAAAAAGGAGATGTTCTTGTTGATGGAATAAATACTAAGGAGGCATCAACTGCTCAGTTAAGTAGAATAGTTGGCTACGTATTTCAAAATCCCGATGCGATGTTTTTTTGAGGAGACTGTATTTGATGAGGTAGCTTTTGGACCCAGGAATTTAGGTTTAAGTGAAGAGGAAGTTAAGGAGAGAGTTAAATGGGCATTAGAGGCCGTTGGACTCAAAGGATTTGAAGATAAAAACCCCTTCAAGCTCAGCGGAGGAGAGAAACAGCGCTTGGCTATTGCGTGCATATTAGCAATGAATCCAAAGTACCTTGTGCTGGATGAACCGACCACGGGACTAGATGAGAGGGGAGTTGGAGCTCTCAAAAATATCATAGAGGAGCTAAGGAAAGAAGGAAAATCTTTTGTAATAGTTACGCATGACATGGATTTAGTTCTCGAGGTTGCAGATAAAGTTCTCCTCCTCTCAAATGGAGAAGTTCAATTTTATGGTGACGTTTTCGAATTTTTTGAGTTGGACTTAAAGAGGTATAAGTTGGAAGAGCCTGAATTAGTGAAGATATGCAGAGGAATTGGCCTAAAACCAGTAAGAAGTGTTGAGGAACTGCTGAGGGGGATTGGCCTATGATAACCTCCCCATACATAGAGAGGGACTCAATTCTTCACAGGTTAGATCCCAGGGTTAAGATCATTGGCACTGCAGTTTTTATGGGGTTAGGGTTCATGACGAGAGATCCTGTGTATTCACCCTTAATATTTGTTTTTACCGTACTAACATTTAGAATTCTGGGAAAAATCAAGATTAAAGAGCAATTTTACGTTTTAAAACCCCTAATTCCAATATTCTTAATAACATTTGTAACATGGCCAATAATCATCGATCCCTGGGAAAAAGGAGTTCTAATAGGGATTGCCTATACCTTCAGGCTCATAGGAATAACGATCATGGCATTTGGCCTTGTTATGACAACGAAGCAGAGGGACTTGATAAGAGGATTTACGAAGATGGGCCTTCCATATGAGATTGGATTGACAATACTAATCGCTCTGAGGTACATTCCCACCTTATATTACCTGGCCCAAAACATAATGGATGCACAGAAAAGTAGGGGACTTGAATTGGAAAAGGGGAACTTCCTAGAGAGAGCTAGGAAAATGATAGCAATCATAATTCCTCTCCTAGTACTAACAATAAAGACCGCCGAAGAATTGGCCATAGCAATGGAGAGTAGGGGATTTGGAGCTTCAAGAAAGAGAACTTATTTGATTGAACTAAAAATGACGCCTATAGATTACCTAGCCCTAGGGATTATTTTTCTTGCTCTTGCCCTTTACCTGGGCTTAAAATTCTTCTAATCTCCTCATCAACATTTACTTCATGATCTCCCAGGGTAGAGAGCCTATCGGAATAGTTTCTCAACACGCTCAGTGAGAACTTGTATCTCCCCCTGTAATAGCTAG
Source organism: Pyrococcus sp. (assembly GCF_030153625.1). NCBI lineage: Archaea > Methanobacteriati > Methanobacteriota > Thermococci > Thermococcales > Thermococcaceae > Pyrococcus > Pyrococcus sp. The sequence continues at coordinate 1,772 of NZ_JASKLM010000055.1, forward strand.
TTCTAAGAATGAACAGCTGTTCAAAGGCTTCTGGAATCAATAGAAGTCTTCTGCTTTCCTCCAGTCGGTTTAGTTCGTTTAGTAACGGTTCTTCAACCAAAATAAGTGTGTGTATCCCTTTTTCATCTGTTATTCTCTTAAGCTCGAGGATTTCTTCAACCTCCTTCTTTAGCGCTTGGAATGAGCCAATAACTAGGAGAGAGCCATCGTTAATTTCCTTCGTTGCATCAAGAATTTCAGAAAGTGAAAACGCTTTTGCAAAGAACACTTCCTTATTTATCAACTCCGGAGAAAACCTAGAGGAGATATCCACATAATAGCTAAGCTCTGAGGAAGAGAGAGAAGTGTAAAGGACATAAGAATAGGCAATTTGGTCAGTGGCAATTACCCCAGCCCAGTCTCCCTCCCTTAATTCCCCAAGTATAGTGGATAAAGGTCCAAAGACGTTTAAGGTTTTCTCCGCACTTATCTTTCTAAACATCGTTGAATTTATGATTTTGGAGTATTTATACCTTTGCTCTGCATTTAGTTTCTGTCTTATTTTTGGAACACAATATTTAAATTTTAGTTCTATACTTGAGACATATTGTGAGAAATATGAACATCGAAGAAATTAGGAACAGCTTCCTCTCAGGAAGACCTGCAGTTCTTATTGACGAGGAGAGGGAGAATGAGGCTGATCTAGTATTTCCCGCAGAAATTGCAACCCCTAAAGTCGTAAACTTTATGCTTTCTGCCAAAGGCTTGCTCTGCCTAGCTCTAGATATGGAAGAAGGAATAAAACGAGGATTCTTTAAACTTCCCAATAATGGAGGAGAGACCAACTTTCTAATCCCAGTTGACTACAAAGATGTATTCACTGGCATTACCGCGGAAGAAAGAGCACTAACCGCAAGAAAAGTAGCAGAAGGACTTGGAATTGAGAACTTTCGATATCCTGGCCATCTTCCACTCCTGGGAGGATTAGGATTAAATAAGCGAAAAGGTCACACAGAGGCCTCCCTTGAATTAGTAGAGATGGCAGGATTCAAGAGATATGCACTCATTATAGAGATATTAGACGATAAAGGGTATTCCCACAATTTAGATTATGCCTTCCATTTTGCCAAGGAACATGATCTTCCCCTCATTAGAATAAGGGAGATTTGGAAGGAGTTCGTAAGAAGGAAGCAATTAATTCATGTTTACAGCAAGGCAAAGCTTCCCACTAAATACGGAGACTTTGAAATTTACAGCTTCAAAAACGACCTAGATTTTAAGGATCATGTTGCGCTCGTGAAAAAGCCGTTTAAGGGAACACCTCTCGTAAGAGTTCACTCCAAGTGCTTAACAGGGGATACACTTGGATCCCTAAAATGTGACTGTGGGAGCCAGCTAGAGAATGCACTCCGAACGATATCCCAGGAGGGAGGAGTGTTAATTTACCTAGACCAAGAAGGGAGGGGGATTGGATTAAGAGAGAAGATAAGAGCCTACGAATTTCAAGACAGGGGATTAGACACCGTAGAAGCAAACAAGGCACTTGGTTTTGCTCCTGATGAGAGGACTTATGAAGTTGCTTTTCAAATTTTAAGAGCCCTTGGAATTGAAAAAATAAAACTTCTCACAAACAATCCCTCAAAAGTCAAGGCTCTAAGAGAGCTTGGGATTGAAATTGAAGAGGTAATACCTCTTCCTGGGGAAATAAACAGATACAACTTCTTCTATCTTAAAACAAAGGTTGAAAAACTTGGACATAAAATTCCGGGGGTAGAGGTATGAAAGTTAGAACATTTGAAGGGGATTATAGGGGGGAGGGGTTAAGAATAGCGGTCGTTGTTTCTAGGTTTAATGATCTTCTAACAGAGGAACTCCTAAAAGGTGCCCTTGATTGTTTCAAGAGGCATGGAGTAGAGGAAGTGCATATTTTTAGGGTTCCAGGATCATTTGAAATCCCAATTACGGTGAAGAAAATTGCAAAGAGAGGGTACGACGCAATATTAGCCCTTGGAGTCTTAATAAAGGGGGAGACAAGACATTTCGAGCTAGTAGCCTCTCAAGTGTCAAGGGGAATAGCACAAGTATCCTTGGAAGAGGGGATCCCAGTCATATTTGGAATAGTACCGGCGGAAGACGAGATACAGGCAATTTCAAGGTCTGGAATAAAGTCAAACAGGGGTTTTGAGTATGCCTTAACTACAATTGAAATGGCCAACCTTTTCAGGAAATTAGGTGAGAATAATGAGCGATGAAAAGTTCATGAAACTTGCCCTTAGGCTGGCCAGAAAGGGGGAGGGATTGACGAATCCAAACCCAATGGTTGGGGCTGTTTTAGTTAAGGACAACAAGATTATCGGAACTGGATGGCATAAGAGGTTTGGAGACAAGCATGCTGAGGTTAATGCCATTGAAGATGCCAAAAGAAAAGGATACACCATTGAAGGAGCAACCCTATACGTAACTCTGGAACCTTGTTCTCACTGGGGAAAACAGCCTCCTTGTGCAGACAGAATTATTGAGGAAGGAATTTCAAGAGTCGTAATAGCAATGGTTGATCCAAACCCCCTGGTTTCAGGGAGAGGGATTAAAAAACTGAAGGAGGCTGGAGTTGAAGTAAAAGTTGGAGTTTTGGAAGAGGAAGCAAAAAAGCTCAACGAAATTTTTGTCAAATACATTACTACAAAAATTCCCTTCGTTTCTATAAAACTCGCCCTAACCTTGGACGGCTTTATCGCCACTCAAAATTTCAAATCTAAATGGATTACTGATGAAAAAGCAAGAGGAGAAGTGCAAAAGTTAAGAAGACGCCACATGGCCATAATGGTAGGAGCCAACACAATTATTCAAGACAATCCAAGGCTTGACTGCAGAATTAAGGGGTGTACTGAAAAATTTAAGGTGATACTAGATTCCCAGGGAAAAGTTGCAGATTTTATTAAGAAGGGGCACAAATTGCGTGTTTTTGAGAATGGGAAGGTTATAGTGTTCACTAAAAGGCCAGAGAAGTTCAAAGGAATATGCGAAGCATATCCAATCACCGAACCTTTTGAAATTTTGAAAAAGTTGGGGGAGATTGGAATAGATAGTGTGCTAATTGAAGGTGGGAGAATAGCGGGAGAATTCTTAAACTTCGCGGATAAGCTGTATCTCTTTTATGGTCCAAAAATATTTGGGAGAGGGATAAAACCATTTGAGATACTGAAGGTCAGAGACATCAATGAAGCCCCTAAATTCCACATAGAGGGGATAAAAAGAGTCGGGAAGAGCTTTTTAGTTACCGCATACCCAGGTGATAGAAATGTTTAGTGGAATAATTGAGGGAATGGGAAGAGCAAATTTTCGGAACAATAGGCTTTACGTAGAAATGCCCTTCCCAGTTAAACCTGGAGATAGCATTGCGGTAAATGGTGTCTGCCTAACTGTTATCTCCTTTGATGGGAGAGTCGCAGTATTCGACGTAGGAGAGGAAACTCTTTCTAGAACAAATCTACGGGAGGCAAAAATAGTAAACTTAGAAAGGGCCCTTCCTTTTGGAGGAAGGGTAAACGGACACCTTGTCACAGGGCACGTGGACGGAACTGTAAGGTTTTTAACGTCAAAAAGAGGCAGAAACACAACCTGGATGGCATTTGAGATGCCTCCCGAAGAATGGGGAGTTGTGGAAAAAGGTTCAATTGCCCTAAACGGAGTTTCTTTAACAGTTGCAAAAGTAGAAGAGAGGAGATTCTGGATTCAAGTGATTCCATATACCCTAAAAAATACAAATCTAGGAATTCTTAAACCAGGCGAAAAGGTAAATTATGAAATTGACATTGTAGCGAAATACCTTAGAGCCCTCCTCCATAGATAATCTTTTTAGCTTTTAGCCCAACTCTTTTATACTTGGAGTCAAGACCAGCTGATAGGGTGATGATAATGAAAGCCTTTATTTCAGAGAACGTTAGGGGAATCTACGCATTTGACGAAAATGGGAATTTGATAGAAAAGAGGTACTTCACCGATAAGCCGGAGAAAGTGCTCGACCAGTTGCTCAAAGGGGAAATAACAAAGGATTTAGAGGAACTTCTAAACAGCCTAAAAGAGAAAGGCTACGATGAATTTGTCTTTGAGCACCCAGAACTCAGCAGAAGGGCAAAGGAACTCGGCTTTAGTGCAACAACAGAATTTCCAAACATCGCAGGAGAAAGACTTAGGAGCAACCCAGAAGAGTTCCTGGGAGAGAACTGGTTCGAGGAGTACTACAAGGTTGGAGTAGCCCTAACGAGAATGAGAATCCAAGAGCAGAGTGGTGCAAGAGACAAGATGGTAATTCAAGCAATAGAGGCATTAGATGATGTGGATAAGGTAATCAACCTTCTTGTAGCTAGGTTGAGGGAGTGGTACTCTCTCCACTTCCCAGAGTTGGATGAGCTACTTCCAAAGCACCCACAGTATGTGGCCTTTGTTAAAACGGTCGGACATAGGGATAACATAAACGAAGAGGTGCTCAGGGAACTTGGTCTAAGTGAGGAGAAGATAAAGAAGATTCTCGAGGCCAAGGAGAAAACAATGGGTGCATGGATGGATCAGACTGATATAGAGGTAGTTAGGCAACTTGCAGAGGAAATAGACAGGCTTTATCAGCTCAGAAAGAAGTTGGAGGATTACATAGACAGGGCAATGGACGATGTCGCGCCAAACCTAAAGGCACTGGTTGGAGCAAAGCTCGCTGCAAGGCTAATAAGCTTAGCTGGAGGATTGAGAGAATTGGCAATGATGCCCTCATCAACGATTCAAGTGCTTGGTGCAGAAAAAGCTTTGTTCAGACACTTAAGGACTGGTGCAAAGCCACCAAAGCACGGTGTCATCTACCAATACCCGGCCATAAACCGCTCTCCATGGTGGCAGAGAGGTAAGATAGCTAGAGTTTTAGCCGGAAAGCTAGCCATAGCTGCAAGAGTTGACTACTTCTCGGGAGAATACATAGCTGAAGAGCTTAAGAAGGAGCTAGAGGCTAGGATAAGGGAAATCAAAGAGAAGTATCCAAAGCCGCCAAAGAGGAAGAGAGAAGAAAGAAAAGGCAAGAAACCATGGAAGAAGGATAAGAAAAAGAAGAAAAAGAAGGAAAAGCCCAGAAGGAGGTGATTTAAATGGTTGAGGTTAAAAAGCACAAGTTCCCTGGGGTCTACGTAGTTATTGACGATGACGGGAGCGAGAAGATAGCAACGAAGAACCTAGTCCCAGGGCAGAGGGTTTACGGTGAGAGGGTTATAAAGTGGGAAGGAGAGGAATACAGAATATGGAATCCTCACCGCTCAAAGCTCGGGGCAGCTATAGTTAACGGCCTAAAGAACTTCCCGATAAAGCCAGGAAAGAGCGTTCTCTACCTAGGAATAGCCAGCGGTACTACGGCATCCCACGTAAGCGACATAGTTGGCTGGGAAGGAAAAATCTATGGAATAGAGTTCTCTCCAAGAGTTCTTAGAGAGCTCGTTCCGATTGTAGAGGAGAGAAGGAATATAATCCCAATCCTAGGAGATGCAACAAAGCCAGAAGAGTACAGGGCATTGGTCACGAAAGTTGATGTGATTTTTGAGGATGTTGCCCAACCAACCCAAGCAAAGATACTCATAGACAATGCTAAGGCATACCTCAAGAGAGGCGGTTATGGAATGATAGCTGTGAAGAGCAGGAGCATTGACGTAACTAAGGAGCCAGAACAGGTCTTTAAGGAAGTTGAAAGGGAACTTTCAGAGTACTTCGAGGTCATTGAAAGGTTAAACCTTGAGCCATATGAAAAGGACCACGCTCTGTTCGTTGTCAGAAAGCCTTAAATCTTCTTCCTTTTTCTTATTCTGGGGCTAAATAATGAAGGTATCAGTGATAATACCCACATATAATGAGAGGGAAAATCTTGAGGAGCTCTTTTCTAGGATTGATAATGCATTACAAGGTCTTAATTATGAAATAGTTGTTGTAGATGACGATTCTCCAGACAGGACATGGGAAAAGGCCCAGGAGCTAAGTTCAAAGTATCCAGTAAAGGTTATTAGAAGAACCAAGGAAAAAGGCCTATCATCAGCTGTAATAAGGGGATTTAAAGAGGCCAGCGGCGATGTCTTTGTCGTGATGGATGCAGACCTTCAGCATCCACCAGAAGTAATTCCAAAGCTTATTGAGGCAATAAAAAACGGGTCAGATATAGCGATTGGAAGTAGGTACGTTAAAGGGGGAAAAGTAGAGAACTGGCCTTTCTACAGGAAGTTAATCTCCAAGGGAGCGATAATGGTTGGGAGAATTGCCCTGCCAAAAATTAGAGACATAAAGGACCCAGTAAGCGGATTTTTTGCACTAAGGAAGGAAGTCGTCGAAGGAGTTGAGCTAAACCCCATAGGCTTTAAGATTTTAATGGAGATTCTAATAAAAGGGAAGTACAGCAAGGTCGTTGAAGTTCCCTTCACATTTGGAATTAGAGCAAGGGGGGAGAGCAAGCTCAAAGGAAAAACCATATTCGAATACTTGAGGCATATTTATAGACTTATGAAATGGGAGGGAGAAATTGATAGAATAGTGAAGTTCTCGATAGTAGGACTTTCTGGCATTTTAGTCAATGAGGGATTTCTCTGGCTCTTTGTCAACCTGGGAATTCCTAAGGAAATAGCCGTAATTCCAGCCGTTGAGTTATCGATACTCAACAACTTCTTCTGGAACGATATATGGACATTCAAAGATATAAGGAGAGGAAGCATATTCTCAAGACTATTTAAGTTCCACATAGCTGCTCTTAGCGGAGCTGTTGTAAACTTCATAGTCTATTGGATCCTCCTCTTCCTGGGAATTCACTACTTAATTGCAAACCTAGTGGGAATTGTCCTTTCCTTTGGAGTTAGGTACGTAATTAATAGGCACGTAACTTGGGCTACCTAGCTTTTATTACTCCCAGGTCTGCAAGGATCTCTATCGCTCTTTTAACTTTCTCTTCATTTACTTTTCCGTATTCATCTCTTAATGCCTTCCAGGCTTTTTCTTCGGGTAGGACTTCGCTTAACATTAGGAACTCATGAATGTAACAGCTAGTCATTCTGTCATCTTCAACTAAGCGCTCAAATTCTTCACCCTTTTCTTTGTTTATTCTCTTGAGGAACCTCACACTCACTAATCCCTTCCTAGTCCACTCAACCCAACCTTCTTCACTAATCTCCTGGCCCATGGATAATCCTAAGAATTTAGAATCCCTAGAAAGTCCGTTCATGGCCAAAAGCTCAGCAACTTCAAGCTTTCTCTCAATTGAGAGCTCTCCCAAGTACTTCATTAGATACCCCCTCGCCACTCTCTCAATTTCCTCCTTTTTCCCATTAGCTAAAAAGTCTGCAGTCGATACAACGGCCTTTCCAATAATCTCAAGGCTCTCGAGGCTCAACTTTTCTGGAGTATCGGCTGAGGTGTGATAGAATTTGTCTGGCCAAGTTATTGGCATTGTCCCAGGGACTCCAAAGAAGTTGAATATGTCATGGTCACTGCCCATTTCATATGGATAAGTCCTCAGCTTCATTAGTGGGAGTTTATTCCCAGAAAATGTCTTCCCTCCGGAGTTGAACTTCTCAAGGTACATTTCCAAAACTCCTGAAATAACTGAGAACCGTGAAAGAGGCGTTTTTACAAGCATTATTGTGGATTTCGCTCTATCCTCACTACCCCCAACCATATCTAGGTTTATGTTTGCATAAATTTCCTCTAAATTTGCCCTTGGAATGAATGCTTGAGTTCCATGATACTCGGGAATCCAGAGAAATGCAAATCCAACTCTTCCATACTTATCTTTTAATACCCTTGCAATCTCAATTAACATAGCGCTCCCTGAAGCATTATCATTGGCTCCTGGCTTTGGATGGCAGATATGGGCAGAGAAGAGCAGATAAGGAGGCTCCCCAACTTTTGCATAGACAATTGGGAGTATTTCTCTGTCCTTTATCTCCGTAACTACCCTACCTTTAGCTTTTACTCCTCCCTTCTTGGCCTTTGATATTATCTCATTTGCAATGGTTTCAGGAACTGCAACTGCTGGGATTTTGGCCCATTTAAGATCTTCTTTTGTTAAAAAGAGCCCTATATAGGGAAAGGCATTCCCAGTTCCTTTCCTATATGCTATAAATCCTTTGGCTCCAACCTCATTAGCCCTCTCATAGGCATTTCTCCATTTTTCTCCAACCAAAACAATTTTTCCTTCAGCCTTTTCCCAGTCATCTTCATTTAGAATCGGAACTACTTCCCCCTCAAATTCGCCACTTGGGGAATGGGCCATCACCAGGAGGGGAGAGTCTTTTATCGTTAGCTTAGTTTCACCAATCTCTAGTTCTCCCTCAACTACATCCCAAGCGATTGGAGAGGGGAGAGTTAGGTGAATTGTCTTTCCATCGTAAATATCCGCCAAGAACTCCACTTCCAACCCAAGTTCCTTAACTCTGTCATATATGTATTTAGCCGCCTCTACTAAACCGCTAGAACCTTGAATTCTGTGGAACTTAGATATTTCAACAACATTATAAAATACATTTTTTGCATCAAACTGCATAGGCAACCCCAAATAATATCCATAGATTAGTTTAAATACATATATCCCGATATATTTCCTGGTGATGCGAAATGTACATAGGCCATGTTAAGGACACTCCAGAGAAGGAGGTCCCAAATGCCGAAGGAACAACCATAAGATGGCTTATAAGCCCTAAAATAGGAGCAAAGAACTTTGCAATGAGATATTTTGTCATTAAAAAGGGAGGAGAGATACCCATCCACAGTCACGACTGGGAGCACGAAATATTTGTGGTTAAGGGCGAAGGATACCTAACTAAGGATGGAAAGAGTTGGTTTAAGGTAGTCCCTGGGAGTTACATTTACATCCCTCCAAATGAACCACACGGATATAAAAACGAGGATTCCGAAACATTTGAGTTCATCTGCATAATCCCAGCAAAAAGGGAAGCCATACCAGATGATGAATGGGCCGAGTAAAAAAGTTTTTAACCATTTTTTTTCTTAATTAACCTATGAAGAAAAGCATTCATAGGTGAGAAAATGGGACAACACAAGAGTATAGAGAGGCTGGAAGAGTTACTAAAAGTAATTGGTCTGAAAAAGAACGAGATCAGGATATATAAGCTTCTCCTCGAAAAGAGATACTGTTAGGATAAGCGGTAGGGCGTTAGGTTTAAGTTTCTGATAATTTTTCAGAAAAAGAAGGGAGAGAAATGAAGGCTGAGAGCATTCTATACT
>NZ_JASKLM010000056.1:0-10989 GCF_030153625.1 Pyrococcus sp.
TTTCCCACAACCGCTCTCTCCAGCAATTCCAAACACTTCCCCCTTCTTGACTTCGAAACTTACTCCATCAACTGCTTTTACAAATCCGATTGGGGTTGAATAGTAAATCTTGAGGTTCTCAACCTTAAGCATCTCACTCCCTCCTCAACCTCGGATTAAACACCTCCTCAAGACCAAGATTGATCATATATAGCCCGGTAATTAGGATGGCTATGACCAATCCTGGGGGAATTGCCCACCACCAGTAGCCGAGGTTTATTGCATTCCACAACACCGCCATCTGGAGCATTATTCCTAAGGACATTCCCTTAGTTGGTCCAAGGCCAAGGAAGTCAAGACCTACAGCAGCTAATATTGCTCCACTGAACTGAAGTATGAAGACCATGAAGACGTAAGACACCATGTTCGGAAGTATCTCTCCGAAGATTATCTGTAGATCACTTTGACCGCTTAGCTTTGATAGATCAACGAACTCTCTCCTTTTCAGCGACAAAGTTTGAGCTCTAACAGCTCTGGCAGTCCAAGGCCAGGCTGTTAGACCGATAATAACGCTCTCAATTCCTATACCTCTGTAGGGGAGGTAGGCTGCGATTATGATCAGTAGAGCCATTGTTGGGATTACAAGCATTATGTTCGTGATCATCATTAGTATCTCATCCACCAGCCCTCCCTTGTATCCCGCTATGAAACCTATTAGGAGACCGATTGCCGTAGCTATACTGCCCGCGAGCAGTCCTACTATTAGTGAAGACCTCAAACCATATGTCAGTTGAGCGTAGACGTCCCTTCCGAAGCTGTCAGTTCCCAGGTAGTGCTTAACCTCAACTGTTCCGTTTGGGGTGAAGACTTTGGATAAGCTCCCAGGGGGTAGGGCTGGTTCTGTTGGCTTTGGTATCACTCTATCCCCAACCTTTATTGGGTAATAGCCCATGTTGTCAAAGGGGACTAATAATGGGCCGATGATCGCGAATAGGGCAAAGAATATGACGATTCCAAGCCCAACTTTAAACTTTATGTTTTTTAGCGCGATTTTGAGGACTTCAAACTTTGATTTTCCAACTGGCATTTCTTCATCCCTCCACGTAGGCGGCCTTTATTCTTGGATCGATTAGGGCGTACATTATGTCTATTATGAAGTTGGCAGCTAGGACCGTTAGGATTATAACAAGGAAGCAGCCCTGGATTAGGAAGTAGTCCTGGTTGAGTATTCCTTGCATGAGGATATACCCTATTCCTGGGTATGAGAAAACAACTTGAACGGTGACGTTACCGGCAACTATCAGTCCGAGCTGGAGTGCTAATCCTGTTATCTGGGGTAGCATTGCGTTTTTGAATGCATGCCTCATGACTGTTCTTTCGCTCGATCCTAGAGCTTCTAGGTACCTCACATAGTCTGCCTCGAGCTCATAGATTATCATGTTTCTCATACCTATGGCCCATCCACCAAGTTGGACTAGGAATAGGCTGAGGAATGGCAGCACCCAGTGGTGTAGGTAGTCCTTTATGAATGCCCAGCTGAGTGAGGGGATTATTCCATAACTGTAGGCACCTGAGAGCGGGAACAATTCTAACTTAACTGAGAATATATAGGCTAAGAGAATTGCAAACCAGAAGTAAGGTGATGCTTGGAGGAAGAAGAATACGGGCATTAAATAAGAGTCGAGCTTCCTATTTTTACCAGCGTAAGCTCCCAACCAATTACCAACAATCCAGCTCGCAACTATTGAGGGGACAAGTAAGGCTAAATCATAAGGTAAAGCTTCCTTTATAATTTGAGCAACGGGTTTTGGGTAGAAATATATACTAATTCCTAAATCACCGTGAAGGACGGCCTTCCAAAATGTTATGTATTGTTCCCATAAAGGCTTATTTAATCCAAATGCCTCAATAAAATACCCATGAAGGTATTGAGTTGCTTGGGGCATTGTAGCGAATCTAGATAATAACACAGCTATTGGATCCCCAGGCATCAGCCTGGGAATTATAAAGTCTATTGTGACGGCAAATATGAATGTTAAAATGTATATCACTATCTTCCTCTTGAGGTAGTTCATCATTCCGCTGGCCAATTTTCTCCCTCCTTGACTTTTTCTTAAAATTCTGCAAAAAAATAAATAAATTAGAAGGTTAAGATCTTCTCCTCCTTAGGAGGAGTGGGACTACGGCTAAACCAACTAATATTGCTGGTCCACAGATTCCTCCTGTTTCTGTTGATGAAGTTGCCGTCTCTGTTGGAGTAACGGTAACAGTCTGAACTATCGTTTCAGTCTTCTCCTCTGTAGTTGTTGTTTCTGTAGCTGCCTTTACTGGCTTGATATTGAGTAGCACCTTCACTCCACCCATCTGCCAGTATCCGTTCCAGCTTATTGGGAATGCGTATGGGTTCTTTGCTGTAGGCCAGTTGGTCCAGTGCTCTGGGCTTGCCTCAAACCATGCACCGTTGTAGATTATTGGTATGTATGGCAAGTCTTTGAGGAATATCTCCTGTAGCTCGTAGTAGTATTGAAGCTTCTTGTTCTCATCCTTCTCAACGTTTATGAGCTCTAGGAGCTCTGCAACTCTCTCATTCTTGTATCTACCGAAGTTACCGTTGTAGAAGTTCTCTCCTATTGGAGTGACATCTTGGTTGAGGACCCAGTTGAACCATTGCCATGGTGTTGCAACTACGTTGCTTCCGAAGTTGTTTATGGCCATGTCGAAGTTACCCTTGGTTAGGTCATCCCAGTACTTTGAATAGTCTGGGAACTTGGGCTCGACGTTGATTCCAACAATTGCCAACTGCTCGCTTATTACTCTGATCATCTCCATCCAGTCGGTCCATCCGAATGGGACTATTATTGTTAACTTGAGTGGTTTTCCATCTGGGAACTCTCTGTAGCCATCACCATTTACATCCTTAAATCCTAGCTTGTCGAGTATCTCCATGGCCTTTTGTGGATCATACTTGAATCCGTACTTATCAACGGCCTCCTTGTTGTATATCTTCTTGAATGCTGGATACTGGATTAGTAATCCTGTGGGATCGGCTGGAGTTATCTGGTTTTGGGATGCTCTGGCAGCTATCTCCTCTGGGTTTATTGCATAGGCTATGGCCCTTCTGAACTCTGGGTTGTCAAGTGGTGGCTTTTGGGTGTTGAGGAATAGGAATGCCGTGTTTGCTGGTAGGTGGTATGGTGGTTCATCGTACCAGGTAACTATTCCATACTGAGCCTTGACATCTGGGACACCCGGGATGAAGAAGTTGCTCCAGTCGAGCTCACCCTTGACGAGCATTGATAATGCCAAGTTGTTGCTGTAGACTATAACGTAGACTATGTACTTTGGAGCGGGCTTGCCGAAGTACTTGATTCCCCACCAGTTGTCGTTCCTAACGAGAATGAACCTCATCTGGTCTGTCTTGTAGAGCTTGTAGGGACCAGAACCAACTGGGTTGTCAACGTTGGCGAATTCAACTGGGTTATCAATGTTCTGCCAGATGTGCTTCGGAACAATTGCTATTTGATAAAGTAGATACTTCCACTCTTCATAGTGGGGAGTGCTAAATACAAACTGGATTGTTCTGTCATCTATAACCTTAACCTCTTGGAGCCACTCCCACATCTGGTGATATGCTAGACCAGGATACTTCTTGTGGAGCTCGAAGGTGAACTTAACGTCCTCAGCTGTTAGTGGCTTTCCATCATGCCAGGTTAATCCTTCCCTAAGTTTAACCTCATATACGTTGTCGCTAACCCATCTTCCACTCTCGGCAAGCCAGGGCTCTAGCTTATCGTTTAATGGGTCGTAGTTGAACAAGGTTTCGTAAATCAAGCCAATGGTTCCTGTAACGGCACTCCAGGGGATAAGGGGATTGAAGTTGTTTGGTTGGCTCCAGAGACCACCACCAACGTATAGTGTTTCTTCCCTTGGAAGTTCTTGTTCCTGGGCGGCCACTACTTGGCCGAAAACTCCAAATATTACAAACGCTCCAATTAGTACACCAACGAGTCTCTTCATACTATCACCCCGTAAGGATGCAACAAAGCACATTGTCAATTATAATGAAATCCTCAATGCTTATAAATCTTGCTGTATATTTATAATCATTGGGCCAAATTATAGAAATTTAGAAAGCCTTATAAGATATGATAACGATACTCACTATTGACAATATAAGGGGGGAGGATCATGTTCCCTGAAAAGTTCCTTTGGGGTGTGGCACAATCGGGTTTTCAGTTTGAAATGGGGGATAAACTCAGGAGGAATATTGACACTAACACTGATTGGTGGCACTGGGTAAGGGATAAGACAAATATAGAGAAAGGCCTCGTTAGTGGAGATCTTCCCGAGGAGGGGATTAACAATTACGAGCTTTATGAGAAGGACCATGAGATTGCAAGAAAGCTGGGTCTTAATGCTTACAGAATAGGCATAGAGTGGAGCAGAATATTCCCATGGCCAACGACATTTATTGATGTTGATTATAGCTATAATGAATCATATAACCTTATAGAAGATGTAAAGATCACCAAGGACACTTTGGAGGAGTTAGATGAGATCGCCAACAAGAGGGAGGTGGCCTACTATAGGTCAGTCATAAACAGCCTGAGGAGCAAGGGGTTTAAGGTTATAGTTAATCTAAATCACTTCACCCTTCCATATTGGTTGCATGATCCCATTGAGGCTAGGGAGAGGGCGTTAACTAATAAGAGGAACGGCTGGGTTAACCCAAGAACAGTTATAGAGTTTGCAAAGTATGCCGCTTACATAGCCTATAAGTTTGGAGATATAGTGGATATGTGGAGCACGTTTAATGAGCCTATGGTGGTTGTTGAGCTTGGCTACCTAGCCCCCTACTCTGGCTTCCCTCCAGGGGTTCTAAATCCAGAGGCCGCAAAGCTGGCGATACTTCACATGATAAATGCACATGCTTTAGCTTATAGGCAGATAAAGAAGTTTGACACTGAGAAAGCTGATAAGGATTCTAAAGAGCCTGCAGAAGTTGGTATAATTTACAACAACATTGGAGTTGCTTATCCCAAGGATCCGAACGATTCCAAGGATGTTAAGGCAGCAGAAAACGACAACTTCTTCCACTCAGGGCTGTTCTTCGAGGCCATACACAAAGGAAAACTTAATATAGAGTTTGACGGTGAAACGTTTATAGATGCCCCCTATCTAAAGGGCAATGACTGGATAGGGGTTAATTACTACACAAGGGAAGTAGTTACGTATCAGGAACCAATGTTTCCTTCAATCCCGCTGATCACCTTTAAGGGAGTTCAAGGATATGGCTATGCCTGCAGACCTGGAACTCTGTCAAAGGATGACAGACCCGTCAGCGACATAGGATGGGAACTCTATCCAGAGGGGATGTACGATTCAATAGTTGAAGCTCACAAGTACGGCGTTCCAGTTTACGTGACGGAGAACGGAATAGCGGATTCAAAGGACATCCTAAGACCTTACTACATAGCGAGCCACATAAAGATGATAGAGAAGGCCTTTGAGGATGGGTATGAAGTTAAGGGCTACTTCCACTGGGCATTAACTGACAACTTCGAGTGGGCTCTCGGGTTTAGAATGCGCTTTGGCCTCTACGAAGTCAACCTAATTACAAAGGAGAGAATTCCCAGGGAGAAGAGCGTGTCGATATTCAGAGAGATAGTAGCCAATAATGGTGTTACGAAAAAGATTGAAGAGGAATTGCTGAGGGGATGAAATATGAAGACAATAGCAGTTGATGAGGAAACATGGGAGGCAATTAAAAAGCTCAAGGCTAGGTTGGATGCAAAATCATACGATGAAGTCTTGAAAAAGCTAATACAAGCGTGGCATACCTTAGAATTGGAGACCAAGGCCGAAAGCATTTCACTGGAAGACGATGAGGCTGAACTAGTGCTTTCAGTTATTAGGGATAGAAGTAAGCTTGTTGAGGAGGGAAGCAGGAAATGAACCCAATGCCTCGAAAAATCAGCTTTGACCCCCCTTCTTTTATTCAACTTACGAGAAAGCAAAATAAAGAGCTTTTAGAGTTTGTTCTTGCAGAGTTCGAAATTTACCTTCCAATTACAACCGTTCACGCTTATCTCTTGGTAAAGGCCTTCAAGGGGAAGAATCCAAAAGAGGAAGTCCAAAAGCTGAGGGACATCGTTAAAATTGTGGACTTGACGGATGAACTGCTTGGAGAGATTGCCGAGATAGATGCATCTCTAATTAAAGATGGATACTTCTTTACCTTGGAGGATTTAATCACGGCCGTTTCAGCAATAACATCTAAGTCCCTTCTTGTTGTTAATGGCAATGCTGAAAAGTACTCCCCCTTAAGGAAGTATGGGCTAGATTGTGTCAATTACGAGAAATTTCTAGAGGAAGTTGAAGTTTTAGCTAGAGAGGAGGCAAAGAGGGAGAAAATAATCTAGCGCCTCCTGGGAATAAGCTTCACTCTACTCCCACAGTCTGGACATATTCCCCCAGGGGGAAGGGTCGAGAATTTTCTTCCACAACCTATACATACATACCTCCACTTCATTACCCTCGTGATTCCCTTCTTAAGGGTTCTAAACTTGAGTCCCAGGAGGGAGGCTATGTTCTGGACGTTGTAGTCATCTGTAAAGATGGTTGCCTTTAACTCATACGCCAAGGCTAAAACCTCTATATCGGCCTTACTTAGCTCCTCCAACTCTCCAGTCTCTCTAGCCGCTTGGATTATCTTCTCTATAGCCTCCTTTGAAGGTTCAATCACCCTTACCTTTCCTGCAGATATTAAAGATTCTAGGAATAACTTGGATTCTCTATCTTTAATCTCCTCAACAACACTTGGCGTTGTGTAACCTTCCACCTCAACACCCTGAATAAAAACAGAAGAGTCAAGGACAAGCTTCATGCCTTGCAGCACCCTTCCTTCTTCTCAACCGGGACTATCTCCTTGAATCCAGTGTACTTCCAGAGCGCCCTGGGTATCTTTACAGTTCCATCCTCCTGCTGGTGGTTCTCTAGAATTGCCACTATTGCTCTAGAAGTTGCTATTGCAGTGGAGTTTAAAGTGTGCACGTACCTGGGCTTTTCGTCAGTTCTATCTCTAAACCTAATGTTCAACCTCCTAGCCTGCCAGTCTGTACAGTTGCTTGCCGAAACAACTTCTCTAAACCTCCCCTGCCCAGGCATCCAAGCCTCTATGTCGTACTTCTTTGCGGCTACGTAACCCAGATCTCCAGTACAGATGTTAACTACTCTGTAGGGAATCTCAAGCTCTTGGAAGAGCTCTTCAGCGTTCCTAACTAGCCTTTCATGCCACTCCCAGCTCTCTTCAGGTCTAGAATAGACGAACTGCTCAACCTTGTGGAACTGGTGAACCCTAAAGATTCCCTTGGTATCCTTTCCGGCGGTCCCTGCCTCTTTTCTAAAGCACGGGCTGAAAGCTACATATAACAAGGGCAAATCTTTTCCATCGAGGATTTCATTTGCATGCATACCGGCCAATGGATGCTCAGCCGTTGGGATTAGGTAGAGGTCCTCTCCCTCAACCTTGTATATAACATCTTCAAAGTCCTCGAATGTAGTCGACCCTTCTTCGACAAATCTTCTAACCATGTAGGGAGGGATAACTGGGGTGAAGCCCTTCTCTATTAGCCTATCCAAAGCAAACCTTATCAATGCCAAGTCAAGTATGACTATTTCGTTTAGGAGGTAATAGAATCTAGAACCGCTAACCTTTGCTGCTCTAGCAAAGTCAGCCCCACCGAGGATCTCCAAAAGGTCGACGTGAAGTTTTGGTCTCCACTCTAGAACTTCATACTCCATCTTTCCTTGGCTCTGCTCAAGGAAGCTCTCTAAGTGTCCTTTCCAAACCTTAGCCTTCCCCCAGAACCTTATGGGGACGTTGTCATTCTCATCCTTCCCAACGGGAACGCTTGGATGGGTTATGTTTGGAAGCCTCCATAGGTAGTAGTCTATCCTATTTCTCAGCTCCTCAACTTCCTTCTCTAATTCCTCTATTTTCCTAACTATTTCCTTGCTTTTTGTTAGAAGATCCTCCACTGGTTCCCCAGCCTTCTTTTTCTTCCCTATCTCTATTGCAATCTTATTTCTCTCGTGCCTAAGCTTGTTTATTTCCCTCAGCTTCTTTCTCCACTCTTCATCCAGCCTCAGTATCTCATCTATCCATGCAATCTTCCCTAGCTCTCCTCTTTTCTTGAGATCGTTCTTGACGAGCTCTGGATTATTTCTGATTAAATTTATGTCGAGCATTTTTACCCCTTACCCTAATGAAGCAAAACCATTAAAATATTTATTGTTCGAGGAAAAGAAGAGAGAAGAGAAAAGAAGAGGATCACTCAAGGTTTGTAACCTTCTCCAGCTCAGGAATTACGAAGTCGAGGTCAAGCTCTTTCAAAGTTTCCTTCTTTGGAATTCCTCTCTCGTCCCATCCCCTTATTCTGTAGTACTCTGAGAGCAACTCATCGTACTTCTTCTCATCGAGGTGCTCTCCCTTGTGCGGGCCACTCTTCAGTCCCTCTGTGAACCATCTCTTTGGTGGGTAATCCATCTTTCTATCCCACTTGCCGTTGAATTCTCTCACCCAATAAGCTCTTATGAGGGAATAAACCCTGTCAGCTGCCTTGTAAAGGTCATCCCAGGTGTAGGTGACTCCAGTTATTGCCTTGAGGAGCTTTGGATAGTAGTCTAGGCTTAGGCCAACCTCAACCCATGGTAGCCTACATGCCGTAAGCATCTCGAAGAGCCCACCTCTCAACCTCTGCAACTCAACAACTTTCTGGGCCTTTATTGGATCGTAACTTATCTTGTACTCCACCTTCTCGGCCTTCTCTCCTTCAATTGGGGCAGTACCGATTTCCCATGCAATAACCCATGCCTCCTTGTGGTGTGCACCGATTGCGCTCGTTCCATAAGCTAATGCCATTGCTGGGTAGATGTAACAGTTGTAACCACTAACCTCTAATCCCTTAACGTGCATTGCGAAATCATGAGTTCCAAGCTTCTCGGCCATAGCCTTAACTCCCTCTGCAGCTAAGTTGCCGAGCTCTCCTTTTCTGTAAGCTATATCCAAGGCCAATTGCTTAGCTCCCTTGAAGTCTCCAAATGTTGGCCCTTCCTTGAGGATTCCTCTCTCCACAGCCTCCATTACGTGGGCTATTGAAACACCGAGGCTTATCGTGTCCATACCCATCTCGTCAGCTATCCTGTTGAGAACTGAAACCTCGTTAAGCTTCCCTATTCCAAGGTTTGAACCCAGCAAGGCTACATTTTCATAGTCAAGCTCACTCTCTTGGCCCTCTGCATCAAGCACTACATTTCCACACGGCATGTTACAGTAGGGACAGCCCCTCTGCTGTACCTTCATCCCCTCCATTGTGTAACCATCTATTGAACGAGCGAATTCGAAGTAGCCATCGCTGAAGTTCCTTGTTGGGAGGGCATAGTTAGTATTACACCACTCTACAGCTGCCATGGTCCCCTGTCTCTTCCAGAATGGATACCCTGGAGAGTTTAGAATTTCATTATATGCCTCCTGGCTGAGCTTCTTTAACTCTTCCTTGTCTGCAACTGGTATCTCCTTGGTTCCCCTTATTACTACGGCCTTTAACTTCTTGCTTCCCATTACAGCACCCATTCCAGGTCTTCCAGCAGCTCTTCCCTCCTGGGAGATAACAACAGCATATTTAACTAAATTTTCTCCGGCTGGTCCGATGGTTAAAACGCCGACGTTCTTGCCATGGATTTCCTTTAATTCTCTCTCGGTCTCGAATGTTGTCTTACCCCATAGACCTTCAGCACTAAGGATGCTAACGTTGTCATCTTCGATATAAATGTAGACGGGCTTCTTTGCCTTACCTTCAACAACGAGAGCATCATAACCTGCCCTTCTCAAGTGAACAGAAGCCATTGTTCCTAGGTTGCCGTCACCATAACCTCCAGTTAGAGGACTCTTAGCCGCAACTACAAGCTTTCCACCGCTCGGGGTTGGAAGGCCATTGAAGGGACCAGCAGCAAAGATTAACTTGTTTTCTGGACTAAGGGGCTCAACACCTCTAGCTTCATTCCAAAGAATCCAGGCGGCTAATCCTCTACCTCCAATAAATTTCTTGGCAACTTCTTCGGGGTATTCCTGAACCTTAACTTCTCCAGTTGTTAGGTTTACCCTTAGAATCCTACCCCACCATCCATACATAGAATCCACCATCTTTACATTCATCAACAATTCTCATAAATATTTTTGGTTGCACTCTTTTTCAATAACCTCAGAGAGTAAAAGAATAAGCATTTAACCCTAGCTTCAAAACCTGGGGGCGAAGATATTTATGTAATCAAACGTAGTGATGTTCAGAAAGAAGGGGGGATTGCAATGAGCAGAACACCTCAACTCTATGTTGAAGTTCCAAAAGAAGAATGCCTGGAAGGAAGGAGAGTAAAGCACGATTGTATAGTAATACAAGATAACATTGAGGTGAGACTCAGAGAGGGGGAAGAAGTCCCTGAGTTCATTCAAGTGGACAAGGCGAAATTCCTAGCTAAGGAAATCTATGACAGATTTCATTTCTACGTTGATCACTATGAGCACAGGATGAAGGTAGATGCAATAATAGTCTACCCAGATAGAAGAACAAAGATCTATCTAAAGAAGGGAGACGAGTTACTGCTATTACCAGTGGAAGGTTACGTAGTGACTCTGATAGCTGATGTTGGAAATAGGGTCAGGAAAGGGGATGCCTTTGCTGCTGTAACAACTAGAAAGGGAGAAGTACACTACCTGAAGCCTCCAAAGCCAGGAACTGTGGTTTATATAGATGAATTCACCAATAGGCCTCATTACATCTACTACATACTCCCCGAGTTTTGAAATTGATTCAAGGTTGTGAAGAGTCCTTCTAATTGCGCTCTATAATTTTATCCGACACTGTCAGGATAAGCAGTGGGACGTTAGGTTTAAGTTTCTGATACCTCTTCAGAAAAGGGGAGAGAAATGAGGACTGAAACCATTATTTACTT
>NZ_JASKLM010000018.1:0-33514 GCF_030153625.1 Pyrococcus sp.
TAAAAATTCTTTATTTTTTCCTATTTTTTGTTTTGCTAAAATACTATGAAAAGAAGTAACAAAGAGGTATTTTATACTACTTTTCCTCGTATTGAATTTTGTGCTTAGATAGGCCGGCTTATCTTTCAATTTTTCCTATTACGATAAAAGGTGGTATACACGGAAAAGGAGCGTGAATTTGGCTTCTTTTTTATGATCATTCTTGTGCATTATTTTAGATATAAGGCTGATTATATCTAAAATAATGAACATAGATGAGCATGATTCTAGGGAAGTCGCGTAATTGACTTCATAGCTGGAGACTTAATTTTATGTTTGGGGTGGGGACCATATGAAATTATGAAGAAGTTAGCTAAAAAGAGAAAATTGTATGGAGCGGTTTTCCCAGACATTGCCGTAAAACAAAAATGGGATATATCACCCTGGTGATCTCGCAACTTTTACTCATACTTGAGAAAAGTGATAAAATCATAACTGAAAGATCTCCCAATCCTGACCTCTGTAGAGTAATAGACGACTTTTTAAAGAGCAAAAAGAAATATGAGTTTCTACTTGGAAGATAGTGGAATAAAGGTAAACAACAAGTTCCCCCCACGTAAGAAATTAAAACCTCCAATTTTAGGGCAATTCTTAATAAACTTGAGTCCCAAACTTTCTACATGTCTTATGGAGAAGAGAGTGTGAGAATAGCTGTGTACGGAACTCTAAGAAAAGGAAAACCCTTACATTGGTATCTCAAAGAAGCTAAATTCCTGGGCGAGGACTGGATTAAGGGGTATCAGCTATATTTTGAGTTTCTTCCCTATGCCGTCAAGGGGGAAGGGAAGCTCAAAGTTGAGGTTTATGAAGTTGACAAGGAAACATTTGAAAGAATTAACGAGATTGAAACAGGAGCTGGATACAAATTAGTTGAAGTAAGCACTAAGTTTGGCAAGGCTTTCTTGTGGGAGTGGAGTGGTAAACCTAAAGGAAAAAGGATAAAAAGTGGTGATTTTAACGATGTTAGATGATTATTAAGGATTTTGTATTGCCTCACGGTTAAGAGTTTTTAGTCTTTCTAAATAGAGTTGAATGTCCTATAGCCGGTCTACCATTTGGAAAGATGTTGAAAGCCCTTAACAATTTACTTCAAGAAAAGTTACCACCAATTAAATGTGATTTCTAACCGAACTCTTTGCAATGTTCATAGTTACTTCAACACATACCTGAAGGGAATATAGAGGGAGCCCGGTGCGTAACTTCATCCTTTATTTTATGACTTTTTATAAACTTCAAACTTCTCGAGCTTTTCCAAGTATCTTTGCCACCTCACGAGTATGCCTCCTAAGTAAGTCCTTCTCCCTCACACTTTTAAACTGATTCTCTTTAATTCTATGCTCCATATCTCTCCAGAGCTTTCTAAAATAATAGAAATACTCTGAGAGTTCAGTTCGTCTCCGTAAATAACTTTGTGATTCTTAATCACCTCAATTTGGATATACAATGGAAGCTCCTCAAAAACCTTAATGTCATATTTTCCACTAAGCTTTTCAAGAACTTTCTCGTAAGTCCCAGGTTCTGGTTTGACAAGACATACATCAATATCACTCCTCTTCGTAGCCCCCCACTGACCTGAGAACCATAGAGAAGGATCCCCATGCAAAGATCCTTAAACTCCGCAAAATCCTTACGCAGTTGCTCCATGAGAGACATCGAAAACTATTGAAATAATGAGGATTTTATATTTTTTTGATTTCATTCGGGGAATATTCGATACAGAAAAACTAAATTAGAGCTTCGACAAACTTTTTTCTCCCCTTTGCAATCTTTTTAACGTACCCTTTTCTTTCAAGCCGTGATATGTATTCACTCACTAGAGAAAGGGGATATTCGCTCTTTCTACGTTCTGATAAGATTTCCTTAATTTCGGTTATTGTGATTGATTTCTTCTGTTTTATTATTTCAAGTATCTCTAGCTCTAAAGGTGTAAGTCTAGCTTGTGGATTAATAATTGGAAGTTCTATCGGGTGCCCATCTTCAGTTACATAAAAAACACTCTCCACAGCTTCAGGGTTTTTGTTTGAAACTTCAATAGCCGCGTAAAAAAGTTCATATCCCAGGATTCTCCTTCCTCCAGTTAAGTTAATTATTGTTTTTGGTATAATCAATCTTTCAAATTCCTTAATTCTCTCCTGGAATAAGTATGGATCCTTTATTTCTTTAGTAATTACTGGAATGTCAAGCTTAAGAAATCCCTCCTGGGCTTTTTTTACACACTCTTTAATTTTCTCAATTTCTTCTTTTGGAGCATTTTTCATAAATGAATAAAGGATAACAGCACTGCTAATATTAAATCCTGCTTCCTCTATTCTTTTAGGCAAAATAAGACTACCATCATTTTTGAAAATGTGATTTATATGTAGACCTACTGTAACTATGTACCTCAATTGTCTTCCCCCTATTTGCTCACTAAGATGCTTAATAAACTTATCTTAATAGTTAACAAACTTAAGTTAAGTTCCTAGTAGAAAGATTTATATAAGAATTCGCCCAAGTTAGTATAGGTGTTCCTTAATGGGGGGATGGATCAGAAATATTGGTAGATACCTTAGCTATCTAGTAGATGACACATTTGAAGAATATGCCTACGACGTTGTGGATGGTATAGCAAAGGCCAGAACACAGGAGGAGCTCTTAGAAGGTGTCTATAAGGCTCTTAGACTTGCTCCAAAGCTCAAGAAAAAGGCCGAATCTAAAGGTTGTCCACCTCCCAGAATCCCTTCTCCAGAAGACATTGAGGCTTTAGAAGAAAAGGTTGAGCAACTTTCCAATCCCAAAGATCTTAGAAAGCTTGCGGTAAGCCTTGCATTATGGGCTTTTGCAAGTTGGAATAACTGCCCGAAAAAAGGAAAGGGGACTGAAGGAGGTGTTGAATGATGTATGTCCGTATAAGTGGTAGGATAAGGTTGAATGCCCACTCTCTCAACGCCCAGGGTGGTGGAGGAACTAACTACATCGAAATAACTAAGACTAAAGTTACCGTAAGAACAGAAAATGGTTGGACCGTCGTTGAAGTACCAGCAATAACAGGTAACATGTTAAAGCACTGGCACTTCGTTGGCTTCGTGGACTACTTCAAAACTACTCCATATGGAGTAAACCTTACTGAGAGAGCTTTAAGATATAATGGGACAAGGTTTGGACAGGGTGAGACCACTGCAACCAAAGCCAATGGTGCCACTGTCCAATTAAACGATGAGGCTACTATTATTAAGGAACTAGCTGATGCCGATGTTCATGGTTTTTTAGCTCCAAAGACCGGTAGAAGAAGAGTTAGCCTGGTTAAAGCTTCATTCATTCTCCCAACCGAGGACTTTATCAAAGAAGTTGAGGGGGAGCGCCTCATAACAGCCATAAAGCATAATCGCGTTGATGTGGATGAAAAAGGTGCCATTGGTAGCTCCAAGGAAGGAACCGCCCAGATGCTGTTCAGCAGGGAGTATGCCACAGGTCTCTATGGTTTCTCCATCGTTCTTGATCTTGGCCTTGTAGGTATTCCCCAGGGGTTGCCTGTAAAATTCGAGGAGAATCAGCCAAGGCCCAACATCGTTATAGACCCTAACGAAAGAAAGGCAAGAATCGAAAGCGCTCTTAAGGCCCTGATACCAATGCTCAGCGGTTACATTGGAGCAAATCTAGCTCGGTCTTTCCCAGTGTTCAAGGTTGAAGAGCTCGTAGCAATAGCTAGTGAAGGACCTATTCCAGCCCTCGTCCACGGGTTCTATGAGGACTATATAGAAGCTAACAGGTCAATAATAAAGAACGCAAGAGCTCTTGGATTCAACATTGAAGTGTTTACATACAACGTTGACTTGGGAGAGGATATCGAAGCTACTAAAGTTTCCTCCGTAGAAGAGCTTGTTGCTAATCTAGTCAAAATGGTGGGAGGTAAGGAGTGAATGGACATCCTTCTCGTTTGCCTTCGCTTTCCATTTTTCTCAGTAGCTAAGCGTTCTTATCAAGTGAGGACATCTTTCCTACTTCCTCCACCATCGGCTCTAAAAGGAGCACTAGCAAAAGGGCTTATTCTCCTGAAACCTGAGAAGTATGCCAGTAGTTCATTAGATGAAGCCGCTCTCAAAGCCATAAAGGAAATCGAGAGCAAGCTAGTTGACATTAAAGCTGTGAGTGTTGCCCCTCTAAGTCCCCTCATTAGGAATGCTTTCCTACTCAAACGATTGAGAAATTTAGAATCCGGTTCCAATGCCGAAAAGAGCGATGCTATGCGACGAGAATACACCTTCACGCGAGAATTGCTTGTTGCCTATATTTTCAAGAATTTAACTCAAGAGGAGAAAAACCTCTACCTAAAAGCAGCAATGCTCATTGATGTCATTGGGGACACAGAAAGTTTAGCTACTCCAGTTTGGGCTTCTTTTGTAAAGCCTGAAGATAAAAAAGCACCTCTCGCATTCTCAGCGCCTTATACTGAAATATACTCTTTGCTGTCTTCGAAGATTCAAGCAAAGGGCAAGATAAGGATGTATATAGAAAAAATGAGAGTATCACCAGAATACTCAAAAACTAAAGGGCCACAGGAGGAGATCTTTTATTTACCAATTGAAGAGCGCCGTTATAAAAGAATAGTATACTACGCAAGGACAATTTATCCTCCTGAAGTTGAGAAGGCTTTAACTGTTGATGGGGAGGTGCTTGGAATATGGATACCGAAAAACTCTTCAGAGAGCTGACCGGATTTGAACCATATGATTACCAACTTCGTGCATGGGAAAAAATCAGAGAGATTATGAATAACGGTGGAAAAGTCATTATTGAAGTGCCTACGGCCGGAGGAAAGACTGAAACTGCTGTGATGCCATTCTTCGCTGGAATCTACAACAATAATTGGCCTGTTGCTAGATTGGTTTATGTCTTGCCAACTAGGTCACTTGTAGAAAAACAAGCAGAAAGACTAAGAAACTTGGTTTACAAACTTTTACAGTTAAAAGGAAAATCAAAAGAAGAGGCAGAAAAGCTAGCTAGAGAACTCGTGGTTGTTGAATACGGGCTTGAGAAGACTCATGCATTTCTTGGTTGGGTTGTAGTGACGACGTGGGATGCTTTCCTCTATGGTCTTGCAGCTCATAGAACGGTAGGGAATAGATTCACTTTTCCAGCGGGTGCAATAGCTCAATCCCTTGTTATATTTGACGAAGTCCAGATGTATCAGGATGAGTCAATGTACATGCCGCGCCTTCTCTCACTAGTCGTTGGAATTCTTGAAGAGGCCAATGTTCCTCTCGTTATAATGAGTGCCACAATTCCCTCAAAGCTTAGGGAAATGATAGCAGGGGATACGGAAGTTATAACTGTGGATAAGAATGACAAGAATAAACCTTCAAGGGGAAATGTAAAAGTCAGATTAGTTGAGGGGGATATTACAGATGTTCTTAATGACATTAAGAAGATTCTAAAGAATGGGAAGAAAGTTCTTGTTGTGCGTAATACCGTTAGAAAAGCTGTTGAAACCTATCAGGTTTTAAAGAAAAAGCTAAACGATACCCTAGCTAATCCTTCAGACGCCCTACTCATACACAGTAGGTTCACAATTGGCGATAGGAGGGAGAAGGAGAGAGCTCTTGACTCAGCAAGATTGATCGTTGCTACCCAGGTAGTGGAGGCTGGACTTGACTTGCCAAACGTGGGACTAGTTGTGACTGATATAGCACCCCTTGATGCCCTTATCCAGCGTATTGGGAGGTGTGCAAGAAGACCGGGAGAAGAAGGAGAAGGAATAATACTCATCCCAGTAGAAAACTGCATTGAACATGAAAAGATCGTGAGGGGACTTTCAGAACTTATGGAAAAAATAGGTGAGGATACAGTTGTTTTTGCAACTGTTACAAGCACAAATGAATACGATAGAGTCGTGGAGATCCACTATGGAGAAGGAAAGAAAAATTTTGTGTACGTTGGTGACATTGACACTGCAAGAAGAGTCTTAGAAAAGAAAAGAAGTAAAAAACTACCCAAAGATCTCTACATAATTCCATACTCGGTTTCACCATATGATCCATTGGTGCTCCTCACTACTTATGATGAATTATCAAAGATTGGAGAATACCTAGCAGATACAACAAAAGCTAGAAAAGCCCTTGATAGGGTATACAAGTTCCATTATGAGAACAACATCGTGCCGAAAGAGTTTGCTTCAGCATACATCTACTTCAAGGAGCTAAAACTGTTTTCAGCTCCTCCAGAATATGAACTTCGCTCCAGACCAGAGCTATATGTATTATTGTATCCAATGAACATTGAGAAAAATGAGAGAGTAGAAGATAAGGTAATAGACAACCTCGAGACAGCTAGGATAATTCGAATCAGCTATAGTGTAAAAGAATGGAAAAAATCAGATGTCGTGATTGGTAGATTAATGAAAGAGTGGGACAAGAATGCTGAAAAGTGGGTATGGAAAGTTCGGAAATCATTCAAGATAGATCCATATGAGATATATGTAATTGATGCCAAGTACTATAACTCGGAATTGGGATTTATTACAAATCTTAGCGACACGAATTCTCACACAGATTCTGACTCAAAAGTTCGGACAAGAAATTCTGAGCATTCGTCAAAGAAAAACCGCTCTAAAGGAAAGAAAGGGCAGACAAGTCTCGAAAACTGGGGGGTGAGAGTATGAGTTGTAAGGCATTCCAAGGACAAACATTAAGAGAGCACATTGAGGCGATGCTCGCTGCGTGGGAGATTGTCAAAAACAAATACATACCCTCAATTATCAGGGTAATGAAAACTGTTGGTGTTAAATTCACTGAAGAAGATGCTGACAAGTTCATGAAAACCTTGATAATTTTGCATGATGTTGGAAAGTGCAGTGAGGTATATCAGAAGCACTTAAGCAATAATGAGCCTTTGAGAGGCTTCAGGCATGAGCTTGTGAGCGCTTATTATGCTTATAACATCCTAAAAGACATGTTCAAGGACGAGACCATAGCGTTCATTGGAGCCCTCGTTGTGATGATGCACCATGAACCAATCCTAATGGGCCAGATACGTTCACTGGATAAGGAGGAACTTACTCCAGAGGTTGTCCTCGACAAGCTCCGCACTTTTAACGGAGTTATGGAGGGTACAGAGTCATTTATAAAGAGCATGATAAAAGAGAAGCTTGGTGTAATTCCAAAGGTTCCCTCTCCAACCCAGGAAGATGTTCTCAGAGAAGTAATCAGACTTAGCGTACTTGCCAGGCATAGACCTGATTCTGGCAAGTTAAGGATGGTTGTTGGAGCGTTACTCATTCCGCTAGTTCTCTGTGATTACAAAGGAGCTAAGGAAAGAGAAGGTGAATCTCCAAAGTTTGCAGAAGTTCTTAGAGTTGAAATGATGAAGTGAGGGGGAAGTTAAATGAAGCTTGTTGTTCCCATGTTTTCTGGTTATTATTCCCGAGTATTAAACACCCACATAATGTACGGTATAGTTGAAAGTGCGCTACGTGCAGGAGTAACAAATCTTCATGTAGTCCCAACTGGGGAGGGATATGAAATACACTCAAGATACCTAGACTGTAGGCTAAAAAACCAGGAAGATTTGGAAGGAGAAGGTTGCAAGCTTCTTCTGGAAGGACTAAGAGATGCTTTAGAGGAAATTATAATGACTCATTATGCTATGGGTTTTCGTTCAAAAAAATTTAACAATGTAATATTAAGTAATACAGTCATCTCTAATGGTGCTTTTATTGATCCTCCCCAAAACGTGCAAAGATACTACCGTGAGCTTGAGGCAATACTAAACAACTTGGATATTAAATCACTAAAAAGCACTAAAAGCCTAATTGATAAAAAGGTATTAAGAGCCCCACAGCAACTAGATCCTACACTTAACCAATGGCTTTCTTTTTATAAACAGGAAGAAGGAATATCCAGGATTACAAATCTTGAGTATGCTTTGGCCTGGGTAGGGTTTTATTATTATTCTTCAGTTCACAAATTTAAGAGGGGTTCTTCACAGATAGTTGAAATAATTCAGTATCCTCCAAATGAAGAAGTTGAAATGTGGGAGCTATTACTAATCAAAGATCTAGCAACTAAAATTGTTCAAGGGAATGACTTCCACTGGAAAATAAGTTCAGAGTATGGTCTGTTAAAAACTCTCCTTTTAACCGAATTGCCACCTTCTACTGAAGAAGTGCCTGGGCTCTCAAAATTTACTGTAGTAATTTATGGACAAGAAAGCCAACAAGGAAAAGGATGGAGAATTTTCCGAACATTGGAGCTCCCCGTAGTCTGGGACTTTATTGGATACTTGAAAGCACGTGCATTTTATGAAACCATGAAATTTGTGAAAATTTTAAACAAATTAGAGAGAACAATTAAAGAAAGCCAAGAAGACATTCTTAGAGAGATTAGCCACCAGTTATATTCTGCTTTGACAAACAGGGACGAAATGGGTTTCTATAGTGCATTCAGAGTATTAAAACGTGCGGGATACCCCCTTGATCCAGAATTAGTGAATGCCATTGCCCAATATCTCTCCGAGAGGGAGGTGATAAGATGAAATTTAACGAATTTAAAACACCTCAAATTGATCCAATTTTTGACCTGTACGTGGCTTATGGGTATGTGGAATCCTTGATAAGAGGAGGTGCCAAAGAAGCCACCCTGATACCCCACGGTGCCTCGTATTTAATTCAAACAGACGTTTCGAATGAGGAATTTCGCCATGGTCTCGTGGATGCCCTAAGCGAAATGTTATCACTCCACATAGCACTGGCAAGGCATTCTCCAAGAGAAGGTGGAAAGCTTGTTAGTGATGCGGACTTTAGTGCAGGAGCAAACATCAACAATGTATATTGGGACAGCGTACCAAGAAACTTGGAAAAGGTGATGAAAGATCTTGAAAAGAAAAGGAGCGTAAAAGGTACCGCAACCATACCCATAACCCTTATGCCTTCAGCGGGCAAGTACATGCTAAAGCACTTTGGGGTCCAGGGAGGTAATCCAATAAAGGTTGACCTGCTTAACTATGCTCTAGCCTGGGTTGGTTTCCACTATTATACGCCATATATAAAATATGCAAAGGGAGATACCACATGGATTCACATATATCAGATTGCGCCTGTAGAAGAAGTTGATATGATCTCAATACTTTCTCTCAAAGACCTCAAGATGCATCTCCCACATTACTATGAGAGTAACTTAGACTTTCTTATCAATCGCAGGCTTGCCCTTTTGTATCACCTCCTCCATAGTGAAAGCTTAGGAGCACTGGAACTCTTCACTGAAAAAGAGTTTGTAATTCACTCATATACCCTTGAAAGATCAGGAAATAATCAAGCAATACGCTCTTTTGAAGAAGAGGAAATTGGAAAGCTCATGGACTTTCTTTGGAAGCTGAAGAGAAGAGACTTCTACCATGCAATAAAATTCATCGACGATTTGCTCAAGAAAGCAACTGAGGGAGCCTTAGCCTTGATTGATGCTATAATGAACGAAAGGTTAGAAGGATTTTATACAGCGCTTAAGCTTGGTAAGAAAGCTGGGGTAGTCTCAAGTCGAGAAATAGTAGCTGCCCTGGAGGATATAATATGTGAACGTTAAGCTTTATCTTTTCCCATAACCATTAGGCGAAGAGTTTAAATAGTTATACATAAAGTATAATACCATGCCAATAACTTTTGTTGACAGGGAGAGTGAACTTAAGTTTCTGGAATCACTCTGGAAAAGAAGAAATTCCTTCGTCCCAGTTTACGGGAGAAGGAGGATTGGAAAGACTCGACTAGTTAAAGAGTTCATAAAGGGAAAGCCCTCCGTTTATTACCTCTCTAGAAATAGCAGTTACAACGATAACCTATATGGATTTTCCCAGGTAGTCCTAGAGGCTTATCCAAGTCCTTACTTAACCCCTAAATCCTTTTCGACTTTTACCGATATCTTTAGATATTTAAGCGAAAAAGGGAAAGTGGTCGTGGTAATTGACGAGTTTCCCTATTTAATCAACTCAGATAAAAGGATTTTGAGCGAGTTCCAGTATATAATAGATGAGATAGTTAGGAATTCAGAGATACATTTAATCTTAGTTGGTTCAAGTATCGGCATGATGGAGGAGCACGTTCTAAGTCAAAAAAGCCCCCTCTATGGGAGGAGAGACGGCCAAATAAGGCTCCACTCCTTGGACTTCTTTAGTTCCTGGAAGCTCTTAGGAGTTAGCTTGGAGGAGGCAATTAAAATATATGGGGTAACAGGAGGAATTCCAGCCTATTTAATTCTCTTTAAAAAGTTCGAAGATCTAAAAAATGTTGCCTTTAGCAAGCAGGGATTTCTTTATGCAGAGGCTGATTTTCTACTTTCCAGCGAGTTAAGGGAGCCAAGAGTTTACAAGTTAATCCTCAAAGCTATAGCGGAAGGGAAGAGAAGATTCAACGAAATAAGCACGTTCACTGGAATCCCCCGCCCAAACCTTTTCAAATACATTGAAGTCCTTGAGAGACTTGGTTTACTTCGCAGGGAAGCCCCAATTACAGCTCCTCCCAAAACCAAAAATACCCGTTACAAGATAGTTGACAACTACATCGCCTTTTACTTCCGATTCATTGAAAAGTATAGACATGAAATAGAACTCGAGAGTATTAACTTTTGGGAGGAGTTCCTTGAAGATTACAACAACTACCTTGGAGAGGTTTTCGAAGATATAGCATGCCAATTTCTTGTAAGGTTAAACAAGAAAAGAATGTTTCCTTTCAGATTTTCAAAAATAGGACGTTGGTGGCATAAGAATGAAGAGATAGACTTAGTAGCTTTAGACAAACGAGAGAAAAGAGCTTCTTTCATTGAAGTGAAGTGGAAGACATTAAAGGAGGGAGAGGCAAGATCAATCCTTAGAGATCTTGAAAGAAAATCCAAGTTAGTTGGATTAGATTATTGGAATAAAAACTACGGATTAATTGCCAAACATATTGAAGGAAAGGAAAATCTAAGAGAAGAAGGCTTTCTAGCCTGGGATTTAAGAGATTTTGAGTTAGTTAAGAAAGAATAATTCCCAAAGACGGCTATTAGAGAAGTCCCAGGTGAGCAACTTAAATCGAAACATACTTATATATAATCATGATTATATATAATGGTGATTAGGTGATATTTATCAATCGTGAAAGGGAAATGAAAATCCTTGAAAAAGAGTGGGAAAATAGGCCTTCCTTTGTTGTTCTCTACGGAAGGAGAAGAGTTGGAAAAACTCGCCTTCTAAGAGAATTTTCAAAGGCTAAAAAGACTTTCTTCTTTGTATTCCCTGAGGCTATAAAGGAAATTCAAATGAGAGAGTTTAAGGATGCAATGGCAGATTTTCTTGGGGATGAATTCATTAGAAAGTTAAAAACAGATAACTGGTTTGATCTTCTAAAATATTTGGCTGAAGAAGTCGATGATTGTCTTATAGTCCTCGATGAATTCACGTATGCTGTAAAGTCAGACAGAAAAATATTAAGTGACCTTCAAAGAGTATGGGATATTATTCTAAGCGAGAAAAAAGTCATGCTTGTACTTTCTGCTCCACTCCTTGGCATGATGTGGGACGAGGTGCTTAGCCATGCCTCACCACTCTATGGAAGGAGAACAAGAAGCATGCACCTTAAACCCCTCAACTATCCCGATGCCTTGAACTTCTTTTCGGACTGGGAATTTGGAATAAGGGCATATATGCTCGTTGGTGGAATTCCTTCATACTTAAAGCTTGCAAGTCGCTACAACACCATTGAAGACTTCCTAAGAGAGGAGTTCCTGAGCGATTATGGGTTCTTCTACGATGAACCCTATGTTCTCCTTAGTGAAGAGCTCAGAGAGCTAAGGACATACTTCTCGATACTTATTGCAATAGCAGAGGGCAATAGAAGGCTTGAGAGAATCGCGAACTTCGTTGGTTTACCAGCGAGGAGTATTTATCCCTATGTTGAAACTTTGATGAGATTGGGCTTTATCGAGAAAGAAAGTCCGATTTTGGGAAGCAGGAAAGTGAGCCTTTACCGCATTAAGGATCCAATGCTCCTTACTTGGCTTACTTTAACATATCCTCAGATGGCCGAAATAAGCTCTGGGACAGCAAAGCTTGACAAGCTTTACAGGGTTTATTCTATCCGCTTTGAGGAACTTGCTAAGGAGTTCCTAACATTATTTCGCCCAATAGAGTTCAAAACCCTGGGAAGATGGTGGTATAGGGGAGAGGAAATAGATATCGTGGCAATTGATGAGGATATAGCAAATCTTATTGAGGTAAAATGGATGGATTTAAGGAAAAAGGAAGCCCTAAGAGTTCTTCAAG
This sequence comes from Pyrococcus sp., assembly GCF_030153625.1. Classification (NCBI taxonomy): domain Archaea; kingdom Methanobacteriati; phylum Methanobacteriota; class Thermococci; order Thermococcales; family Thermococcaceae; genus Pyrococcus; species Pyrococcus sp. The sequence goes on from NZ_JASKLM010000018.1 coordinate 12,301, forward strand.
AGCTTGAGGAGAAAGCTAAAAAAGTTAACTTTAGTGGAAAAATTAATCTGGGCATCGTAGCGAGAAATGTGGAGAAAAAAGAGGAACTCAGAAAGGAAGGTTACTTGGTGTGGGATTTGGAAGATATTTTGGAAGCTGCCGGAAACAGTGAACGTGAAAAGTTATAATGCTAAGCGATTCGAAATCGACGGTAAAACTTATTAATTAACAAAACATACTCATGAGTATGATACTCACGAGTAAGTTTGTGAATAGGGAGAGGGAGTTAAACTTCCTAAGAGATCATTATCATTCTGGAAAGGCCGAGCTGATAGTTATTTACGGCCGAAGAAGGATTGGAAAAACATATCTCCTACGGAAATTTCTTGAGGAAACTAATGGAATATACCTCCTTGCAGAAGAGAACGAGACGAACTTGGAAGATTTCTCCTTAAGATTGACAGACTACTTCAAGGATCCCTTTTTGAAAGAAAATCCCATTAGAACTTGGAAAGCTTTCTTCACGTATCTAGCTGGAAAAAGTAACAAAAGATTGGTTGTGGTCATAGATGAAGTTCAGTATCTTGTTAGAGCTGAGAAAGGATTCCTCAGCACCCTTCAAAAGTACTGGGATCTATACTTGTCCTCAACAAAGATAATGCTCATACTCTGTGGTTCACTTGTTTCCTTTATGGAGGGCATTCTTTCCGGAAAATCCCCAATATACGGAAGAAGAACGGGAACTTGGAAGGTAGAAGAAATGTCATTTTTTGACGTGCTAAAGTTTCATCCAATTGATATAGAGACAGCTATAAGAATATACAGTGTTTTTGGTGGGGTTCCACAGTATTGGGCAGACTATGATCCCGGGAAAGATTTCTGGGAAAATGTAAAGGATCTAGTCCTATCCAAAGGTGCGAAATACTATGATGAACCTAAGTATCTCCTTAAAGAAGAGCTAAGAGATGTCTCAAGGTACTTCTCAATATTAAGGGCAATAGCACTTGGCTACTCACGTTTTGGTCAGATAGCAGACGCAGCAAGGATCGAAACAAAAAGTCTCGGAAAATACCTCAATGTTTTGGAGGAAATGGGATACGTAAGGGAGGAGAAACCAATTGTTGGAAGAGGTAAAACATTGTATAGGATAAATGACTACTTTTTCAATTTCTGGTTCCGCTTCGTCTTTCCCAGGAGAAGTGAGATAGAAATGGGGCTTGATGTTATTGAGGAGATAAAGAGGGAATTCAACGACTATCTTGGCCCTGTGTTTGAAGAGATATCCCGTCAGTTTCTTATAGAAATGAACAAAAGAAAAAAGCTCCCATTTAGGTTTACTAAGATTGGTAAGTGGTGGTACAAGAGAGAAGAGATCGACTTAGTTGCTTTGAAGGAAGAAGAGAAGAAAGCCCTCTTTATAGAAGTAAAGTGGAAAAATCTTGAGAGAAAAGAGGCCTATAGAATATTAAAAGACTTAAAAAGAAAAGCAGAACTCACTGGATTGCATGATTGGAACAAGAGATATGGAATAATAGCAAAAAGCATCATAGAAAAAGAGAAGTTGAGGGAAAAAGGTTTTTTAGCCTGGGATCTAAAAGATTTTGTGGGGAACCAGAATGGATAGCATAATCGTTTATGTTTCCATCCACCACAAAAACACAGAAAAGGTAGCTAAGGTTATTGCAGAGGTTCTAAATGCAAGACTAGTTAAACCTTGGGAAATAAAACCAGAAGAACTCCTAAAATATGATTTAATAGGCTTTGGTTCTGGAATTTACTATTGGAAACATCATAGAGCCCTCTTTGAGCTTATCAACAAACTTCCGAAAGTAGAAGGAAAAAAGGCATTTATATTTTCAACCGCGGGGCTAAATATACCTTTCATCAATCACAGGAAGCTCAGAAAAGTTTTAAGGGAGAAAGGATTTGAAATAGTAGGAGAATTTTCTTGCAGAGGTTGGGATACGAACGGTTGGTTAGCAGAGATAGGCGGATTAAACAAGGGGCATCCTAACGAAAAAGACTTAGAAAATGCTAGAAAATTCGCGGAGAACTTGAAGGCTTCTATATAACTTAGCGTTTTATACCCTCTTGGGTGGGATTCCTGCCTATCTCGCTCTTGCATCTCGTTATAAAACTGTTGAAGAATTCGTTGAGGAAGAGTTCCCGAGAACTGAAGGATAATTTTTATGATGAGCCTTACATAGTTCTCTCCGAGCTTAGGGAATTAAAAACATACTTTTCAATCCTCTCGGCAATAGCTGCTGGAAAGAGAAAACCTTCAGAGATGGCAAACGAAGTTGATCTAGAGGGAAGGAAAATACACTCCTACATTGAAACGCTAATACGGCTCGGATTTGTGGAGAGGGATCTTCTAGTTGCAAGAAAGGAAAAACGATGGCTTTACATAATTTCTGACCCAATGCTCATGAGTTGGTTCTCGTTGGTCTACCCCAAGAGAACGGAGATAGAGATAGGAGCTATGACAATTGATGATGTTAAAGAGATCCTCCAGAGGATCTTCTCCTTTCGCTTTGAGCAAGTCTCGAGAGAATTTCTCATTGAACTAAACAGAAAAGGGAATTTACCCTTCCGATTTACTAAAATTGGAAGATGGTGGCACAAGGAAGAGGAAATTGATATCGTAGCTTTGAATGAAAAGGAAAAGAAATCCCTCCTTATAGAAATCAAGTGGAAGGAATTAAAGGAGAGAGAAATAAAGGGGATTTTAAATGATTTAGAGCTAGAAGGATGGGACAAAATTTATGGAGTAATTGCAAAGAAAGTTCAAAAGAAAGAGAATCTCTGGGAAAGGGGTTTCCTAATCTGGGATTTGGAAGATTTAGACGTTTTATGAGCAATTGGCAACGTATAAATACTCAATCACACTATATTAGCTTGTGAAGTGCAAAATCTGTGGATATGAGAGTGAAGAAATTTCCGCATCTATAGGAGTTTGTGTGAATTGTCTCAGGAGGGGACGTACAGAGATAGCTTTGAATACCCACAGAGAATGGAGGAAAAAACTTGGCCTTCCTATGGAAGTTCCCAGGGGAGGAGTTAAATGTAAGCTGTGCGTAAACGAGTGCGAAGTTATTGACAAAGGTTACTGTGGCGTTATTGTGAACGACAACGGAAAGTTGGTCCCTAAAATTGGTGTTACATACTACTATGATCCCCATCCCACAAACTGCGTCGCTGAACCTGTTTGTCCTGAAAGAACGAACATAGGCCACTATAACCTCGCTGTCTTCTTCCATGGGTGCAACCTAGACTGTCTCTTCTGCCAAAACATTGAACATAAAACCATCAAAGGTTGGGAAATTGGTATTGAGGAGCTCGTTAGAGCGGTTTTAAATCCAAAGGTCACTTGTATTTGTTACTTTGGTGGTGACCCAGCTCCTTTCTCTCCTTATGCAATAAGAGTTGCCCAAGAAATCTTGAAGAAAAAGAAGATAAGAATTTGCTGGGAAACAAATGGACTCGAGAATCCCAGGATTATGAGGAGAATAGCAAGGCTTTCAGAGGAGAGTGGAGGGATAGTGAAGATAGATTGGAAAGCTTATTCTCCAGAGGTTTACGAAGCTCTCACGGGGATAAACGGTAAAAAGGCCGTGGAAAGAATAAAAGAAAACATAAGAGTTGTCATTGAAGAGGGGGCAATGCTTGTTGTTAGCACTCTTGTAGTCCCTCACTACATCGATGAGAGGGAAGTTAATGGGATAACAAAATTTCTGGCTTCAATAAGCGATGAGATACCCTACGTTCTCTTGGCCTTTCATCCACATCATCTAATGAGCGATATTCCCACTACCTCCTGGGAACAGATGAATAGGCTCGTTGAGGTGGCTAGGAAAAACGGGCTTAAGAACGTGTTTGTGGGGAGCTATTGGCTTTTGAGAGTAAAAGCTTAAACGGTTTTAGCGTCATTTTATTTGGTGATTTACGTGGAAGAAAAAAGGCATCTTAAGTGTCCGCTTTGTGGAGGGACGAGCTTTAGAGTGGAGGAGGGAAAACTAGACAGCAAATGGGGCTTTACGGCTCACAATGTCAAAATAGTGATCTGCGAAAATTGTGGATACATTATGCTGTTCTATAAGGGCAGGACAATATGGGATTTTGATTAGACTGCAGGCAAAAATCTAAGTTCAGGATAAACGGTGTAGTACCAAGACTTTAGGTTGTACTCAAGAAATATGCTCCTAATAACGGTAAGCTTTCTCTTAATCTCATTTTTTCCGACTTCTATTCCGAACTTAAATAGATTGAGGGCAAAGCTGTTGACTATTTCCGTAACGTTTTCTGGGAATGCCTTGAAGTTGAAAGTTATGAGTATGTTGTTTTTCTCTCCTCTTCCCAAAATTCTAATAAGGGCTGGGAGAACTGTTATGAGCTCTTTTGGATATTTCACTCCAAAAATGTCAAGCCCTAAAACGAGGAATAATGTGTTATCTTTTACTCCCAAGTTAGACTTAATCTTTCCAATAATGATCTCTGGATCCTTTGTTTTAATAAGAACTTCTTGGCCTAGCACATCCTCAAAGTAGGAGAGAACAGAAAATACCTTAGCATCTTTAAAAACATCTCTTGCGTCCTTGTATATTGACTCTAGATATTTCAGTATTGAAGCATATGCGTCGGTAAATGAGATTACTATGAACCCTTTATACTCACTTTTCAGCCGTTTTACCACGTGATAAAGCACGCTTTCAAATTCACTTCCTATTTCATGGTTAAAAATCGTTGGAGTAACTACCTTAGACGATTCTATTATTATGTCCAATGGATTCATGCTATTCACCCATAAATTTTCTTTATCTCTTCCACGAGTTCCTCTAAAGAGTTAACTTCTACCTGCTTTCCAAGATAACTTTGAAGCTTGCTTATGATAACCATTTCCAGTAATCTTGCGCTGTACTCTCCAAAGAGCTTTGAAACTGCTTCTTTGAATTTTTGAGGGTCTTCATATGCTACTTCAATTCCTTTATTAAGGGTAGCATTTAAATGGGCCTCCAAAACAGCTTCCAGCCCAGGAGCAACTTCTTTAAGGGCGGAAATAATTGTTTTCGTCAATATATCTTTCCCATTACTCATAAATCTCAACCCCCTTACTTGTTATTTCATACCTGTAGATTTTTCTTGAATGATTTGAGCCTCTCGCCTTTATGATTGCAAGCCTTTTCTCTATCTTCCCGTTTTCTATCTCATATCTTAGTCCTATTATCACATCAACAAGGGTGCTAGCTTTTGTAAATGGAACTACATCAAATTTTGTTTCCTCGTTCAGTGTGAAGTATGTTGTTATCTCCTTTCTTTGGTGAGAAGTTGCAGGTACCTTAGCATTTTTGCTAATTCCTTTTCGTCTGTGTGCTGTTTTAAGGCAGTTAGACTATCTATTATTAGGGCTTCAGGTTGGAATTCTTCCACTATCTCCTTAATTTTTATATAGGTGTGCACTGGTGTTTTACTTTCTGGTACCCAAGAGAAAATCTCTAAATCTTTCCCCAAAACTTCATCTATAGGTATGTTGTAATTTCTAGCTGATCTTACTATCTGACCAATTGGCTCTTCAAAAGTTATGTAAACTACCTTCCTTCCCTGAAGTGCATTTGCTATGGCAAAGTGTAGGGCAAACGTAGTTTTTCCAGTTCCAGTCATGCCGACAATTAGAACATTTGATCCCTTGTATATCCCCCATCTAGCATTTTATCGAGCTTTTCTATTCCCGTTGTTATCTTTTCGAGTGTGTATTCCCCCTTATCTCTTACGAGATCTGGAAGTTCCAGGAACTCAATCCCATTCTTAGTTATCACATACTCATATTCTGCTCTCTCAACACTTCTTCTTCTCATCTTTGGGATTTCCATTACCCTTCTTGTAATCTCTCCAAGTGATTTATACTTGAGAATTATTACCCCATCAACAACGAATTCTTCCACTCCATGCCCTATTGTTTTGCTTCCCATAGGCTTTTCAGCAATTAGGAGTGCTGTGGCATTGTAAGCTTTTATAAATCTTCCAAGCATTGTGTGGAGAAACACTCTTGTCTTTTCAAGTCCCAAAATTTGTGCAAAGACGCTTATGGAGTCAATTACAACCCTTTTAGGTTGGAAGCTTGAAATTTCGCTCATCAAAAATTGTATTTCTTTTTCTATTGCTCCCCTACTTACAGTTACAAGATCAATGAATCTGAAAAGTCCTTTCTTTTCAAGCTCCTCAAAATCCATTCCCAGTTGTTTCATTGCCTCATAGAATTCTCTCTTTGTTTCTGCCAGTGAAATGTATACCCCTTTTTCTCCAAACTTCTTTGCGCCATTATATAGGTATGTTGCAGAAAATATAGTCTTCCCAGCTCCCGGCTCTCCTGCAACTAAAATTAGTGATCCATCGGGAAAACCATCTTTAAGAATGAAATTGTCAAAGTATTCGATTCCAGTCTTACCCATTTTATTCCCCTCTTCTTTTTATATGCTTTTATGACATATTTAAAGTTTTTTAGTTAGTTAGGAAATAAAAAACACGAGAGCTGTTATTTTGGCCAAATCTTAAATAATAGATTGATATTATACATAGTCATTAATAATTATGCCTAAATACGAAACCTTGAACATCGAAAATTTTATATACTTTTTGTTACTAAAAATATCTGGGAGGTGAGGAGAAATGGCAGAGATGGTTATTCCATATCCTCACCTCCAAAGGATACTGGAAAAAACATGTGAACTAGCAGTAACAAAGCCAATGGCCGAAAGGATGATGGAGATTGTAGAGAGGAAGCTTGCAGATCTTTTTGAGGTTGCATATGAGAATGCTACAGCAGAGAACTCAGAAACAATAAAGATGAGACATATTCCAATAACAAAGGGATTTAGGAGTAGCATGAATCTCTTTAGAGCCGTAATAGAGGACGAGAACATTAAGATAGAACCAATTCTGGATTATGTGCTCAGAAAGATTCCAGCAGATAAACCTCTGGAGGAAGAGGTTATAAACGAGCTTCCAATAATTACTGGAACACTTTTCGTGCTTATTGGAAGGGTAATAAAGGCTCTCCATCCAGAGGTTAGGAACGTTTATCCAGAGCATATTGAAGAAGCAGAGAAAGTACTTGATTACACACTATGAAGGTAATAATCTTCGATTTTTTACCATTTGTAATTCTATTTGCAATTTTATTGATATAATTTTGCATTTTTTATTCTAATATGTTTAATAAAATTTTTATTTGTTAAATTACAAAATGTAAAATTTTGTTGTATTTAAATATAAACAATTTCCTATAGTAAAAAATCTGAGTCTCAACATAGTTCGACTACAAGAAAATATATCTGCTAAAATCCAATTACAAGGTTATAAGGAAAGTAAAAACGCCTAAAAAGCTTTTTGAGCTTTTTGTTTTGTCATCTAACTAAGATCATAGTCAAAAGTAGTTAATTTTCCAATATAAGGATATATGAAATTCGTTTTAAAATAAAGATAAAACTATTTAAAAGAGAACATTTTTCCATAGCGTGGTGATACAATGGGAGCCGCAGAAAGAATAGCATTTGCAGTTCTTTCAATTTTGATAGTTCTAGTTGCTCCATTTGTTAGGGTCTCAAGTGAATACTATGATGAGACAGTAACAACAACGTACTCTATAATAAATACTATTGGAGTTTTTGTGGTTTTTGGGGATCAAATTACTTCATATGACATAGGAGACCTCTATTCAGAGCTCAGAGACGCAGAAGAAGCAAAAAACCTACCAGTTTCGGTAAACCTCTTAGCATACTTTCTCCTCCTACTCATAGGGTCATTCTTCCTAATTCCCTGGGGGACAATAGTGGCGTTCTTTTCCAGGGCAGGATTTGGAATGATAATTGGGGGTCTACTGTCATTTCTACTGATTTTACGAGCATTCTATGATACTCCCTTCTCGGTGCAGCCAGATATTGGGTACTTCCTCCTCTGGATCGTCGCCATACTTGGACTGATATTTGGAAAGAGCAGAAAGGACACTACACATACAAAGAAGAAGTAACTACTCTTCTTTTATTTTATAATTTAGCTTTGCCCACGTTTCATTATTTACTTTTTCGAGCGTCACAATTCCCATCTTCTCTAGTCTTTTTAGCAGCCTCCAAGCTGTAGTCCTTGGCAACCCTAAATCATTCCTTATTTCGGCCTGTTTTGCCCTTCCTCCTCTGTCGGAGAGGTATAGAATTACGCTCTTCTCATCCTCATTAAGATTGAATTTCTCGGAAAGTTCCTCAATAGATATCTCGCCTGTGGCTATGGTCTTTACGCGCTTTTTCTTACTAAATAAAATTGGTGATGCTCCTATTGCAACTCCACCTACAAAGGCCAACAAGACACTTCCCCAATTTGTTTCCGTCACAACCTGGGTGTTAGTTTCAGTTATCGTAATGACTTCCTCTTTGTGAGGAAATACGTAGTTTATATACTGTTCTCCAGGGGGCATCTTTATGGAATTCTCGCTTATGCTGAGTGGTATTCCAGACAACCCGACTATCACTGAATCTTCTGGAAGTATTACCTCTGCAGAATAATTGAATGGAAGGTGCACAGTCCAGACTCTACCCTCTTTTGACGTTAGTTCCGGAGTTAAAAACTCCACCTCGAGAGTTCCATTGGTGGTTGGGTAAACAACGAACTCACCATCCTCTAAAAAAAGTGGCACTTCTTTTCCATTAAGCTTGACACTTAATTCTGAGAATTCATACACTGGAAGGGGAATTACAAATCTCCCAGGAGTTACATTCATCACTATCTTAACTAAACAATATCCGTCATCGTATACAACAACTTTAACCTTTTGAGCTGAGACTACTGGTAATAAGAGGAGTAAAAGCAAAATTATTGCCTTCTTCATTCTTCATCACTCTTTATAACTTCATTTCCTTGGGGTAAGATTATGAGCTCTCTGCCCTCCACTAGCATTTGGGCAACCTTCTTTCTTGCAGATGTTAACGCCCTCCATATCGTTCCTCTTGAAACTCCCATTCTTTTACCTGCCTCTTCCTGGGTTAGTCCTTCATAGTCCACCAACCTCAATGCCTCGAACTCTTCATACGTCATTATTATAGGGGGTTTTGGAGGGCCAAACCTAGGAAGTGCTGGGTAAAAGTGCCTTGCATAGGGTATGAATTCTATCATTCTCATCTTTCTTCTTCTACCTCTTCCCCACCTGGGCATCGCTATCAATAGGAAATTTTAAAGGCCAACTTTTATAGCTTTTTATGGTGGTTTAAATGCTCGTTCCTGGAAGAGTTTATCTTTTCAGAATTCCAGAAGGGAAGGAAATAATTGAGTTTTTGAGGGAGTTTGCAGAGAAAGAAAACATCAAGGTGGGAATAATAAGCGCCATTGGAACGTTGAGGAATCCAGTTATAGGATATTTTATGGAAGAAGAAAAGAAGTACAAGGAGATATCTTTAACCGGAACCTATGAACTGCTTTCCCTCTCTGGAAACATAAGCTTAAAGGACGGAAAGCCCTTTGTTCATGCCCACGTAGTTCTTGGAGATTCTGAAGGAAGGGCTTTCGGAGGGCATTTAGTTAGAGGAGAAGTCTTCGTTGCTGAGGTCTTTGTTCAAGAGCTTGAGGGGGAAACTCTGGAAAGAAAACCAACTGAGCATGGGCTAGCCCTATGGTAATAGGTGCGGTGTTAGCTGGAGGAATCAGCAAAAGATTTGGTGAGGATAAGCTAACTTATAGGGTTGGGGGAAAACCACTAATACTTTACACCATAGAGGCCCTTGAATCAGCTAGCAAGATAGAGAAAATTGTCGTCATTGCATCTCCATTTAATTGGCAAAAATTCAGAGAGTTGGGGTTGGAGGTTATTGTAGATGACCTAATGGTTGGCCCACTTGGGGGAATATACCTTGCTCTAAGCCTAGGAGATTCCTTTGTCGTGGGAGGGGATATGCCACTTTTAGTTCCGGAGTTTATAGATTATCTTGTGGCTAAGTTTGAAGAGGCTAAAAAATTGGCCTGTGTTCCCAGGTGGCCAAATGGATACCTTGAGCCCCTCCATGCAGTGTACTCTCGCTCACTTAGAGAAATAATTGAAGGATATATTGAAAGAGGAGAATATAAAGTTGGCAATGTTATTGAAAGCTCAAATCCTTGCTACATTCCAGTGGAATCTTTGCCAGAAAGGTGGAAATGGGCGTTCTTCAATATAAATAAGAAAGAGGACCTAAGAAAGCTCAAGACTTTCATAAAGGAATTTTAATAAGACTTCCGCAACGGCTTTTACTTCTTCGCTCATATCTTCAAAAAGCCCAATGTTCTTTGGCTGGCATCCTATTAAGATTGTCTTGGCATTTGTATTAGCTTTGAGATAAGTGGCCAAAAACTTGAGGGGAAGACTGTGGGTGGAAACTCCGGCCCCTTCAGTATTTTCTGGATCTGTAATTATTATTTCTCCAGGCTTTCCTCCGAAGTTTACTGCGTCTATAAAAATGATTAAATCAGGGTGAAAGTTTAGTATCTTCCCTGTGTAGTTCTCTGGAACCTCTCCACAGTTGAGGACTAGAATGTTTGCCTTCTTTATAACTCTCTTTAATTTTTCTGCAATATAAACCCCGAAGCTGTCGTCTCCCCTGATGTCATTCCCTATTCCACATATTACAATTCTCTTAGCATTTTTTAGAGCTTCTCTCAGCTCTTCCATAGCTTGCACCAGTCAAATCTTTTTAGCTATTCCTCTAATTTTCTCGGCAAACTCTGTGGCTAAAAGTTCATTAACATTTCCAACTTTACTCTCTAGATCCCTGTACAGAGGTATTCCTCCAAGATACCTAATCCCATATTCCTGGGCAATTCTCATAACATCTTCCTCTTCATCCAGCTTCATATTCTCAACTATTCCAAGTATCTGATGCTTCTCTTCTTTTAGCAACTCTATAAGCTTCCTAACAACATTAAGAGAGAGCTTTGACGGAGTTGCGACTATCAAGAATTCTCCCCTCTTGAAGTACTTTAAAACGTCTAAGAACTGATCTCCCATCCCAGGGGGCATGTCAACAACTAAAAAGTCGAGCTCATCCCACCTGGTTATTGTTAGTAGCTCTATTAGGGCGTCGCTAATCTCCTTTCCTCTTAAAGGAGTTGGCCTGTCCTCGGTGTAATACGCTATTGTCATGAACTTTATTCCGTGAACCGTTGGGGGAATAACTCCTTTGTCTTCCTCGGGAAGTTCTTTGGGTTCAAATCCCAGGATGACGTGGTCACTTGCTCCATGGAAATCCAAGTCGAGAAGTCCAACTTTGTATTTTTGTTCTGATAGAACTAGGGCAAGAGTTGTGGAGATTAGGGATTTTCCTACTCCTCCCTTCCCACTTACAACTGGGATTATTCTTTTTACTCCCTCAAGCTTCGCTGAAATTGCGAGTTCTCTGGGATCTATCATTCTTCTCCCTCCTTCTCGATCATTATTCCAGAAATGTAAACTCCCCTTCCCTTCACCACTTCAAAATCATGGCTTCCACATTTTGGACAGGATAGAAATGCATGAACGACCTCTGGAATAAAGTGGATGTCCTCTCTTATCCTCTCATCCAACTTATCTTTGACTTCCTTAAGCTTCCATACATGCCCGCAGTTGCGGCACTTAAAGACGGCCTCTTCCTCTTCGAATATTATCTCTGCCCCTTCCGCTATTGTTCCCCTGAAGAGCTCTTCCATGGCAAACTTTACTATATCCTCCCCAACATCTTGGAGTTCTCCGAGGACTACCTTGACGGCCTTTACCCTACTTGCACCCTCCTTTTGAGCGTAATCTAAAACAGTCCTTACTATTGCATCTGCCAACGCCCATTCGTGCATTATTCTTCCCCACTATCCCCTTACTTCTAGACCTTTTAAAACTGCATTGTTCAATCTCTGACTATTTTTACATCATCTATTGTCTTCAGCCCAACCTTTCTCACTGATTCTTCGATTTTAGTTTGGATTTCTTTTAGAGGCTTAAGGACTATCGCCTCAATGTTGGAAAAACCCAGCTTTTTTCTGGCATATGCTCTGTGATGGCCGTCTAATATGTAAAATTTCCCTTTATACTCTAAAACTATGATGGGCGCATCATATCCGTGGGCCATTTCTTCTAGAACTATAAGTAGTTTCTTTTCGCTAAGTTCCCACTGAGTGGGAATCAAAACATCAATGGGGAGGAATGTATGTTCTAGTTCAAAAGGTACTCCATAAATGATCTCGTTTTCCCTCTTTATCTTCTCTGCCCTTTTAAAAGCTTCTTCTCTTGTTATGAGCTTAATCACACTATCCCTCAAGAAAATGGAGAACAATACTATAAAAATATAGGAGAAAAGAGATCACTCTATAGGTTCAAATCTGTCCTTTAACTTCTCTAGGACTCCTGGGAGAGTTGTGTATTCCATCTCCTCCAGTGGTAGTCTGTGAGGCTCAAATGGTCCATGCCTCCTCATGTAATCAGTTATCTCCAAGGCCTTTTGTCTTGCCCAGTCGAATGCTGGGTCATCAAACAAGTCAACTGGACCAATGAGCTTTCCTTCTGGGCTTATCTGCCATCCTAAAGCTACAGCCCTTGGTGGTCCGTCGAATCTTGTTGGTGTTGCATATTTAAGTGGAACTGGCATTAGTGGACCATTGTGGCTACCTCTCATCCACCCGCTGACCAAGTGTGGGAATGTAAATGGTTCTAGAACTTCTCCCAGGGCTGGAAGACCACTTTGTGCTCTTACTATGGCCACTGGATCATCCTTTCCTACATACTCTCCTGCCACTTCGTAGAGCTTTTCAGTTGATACAACAGCAACGGGTTCATCTTTTGGAATTGGGTGCCCTTCCTTCGGATACACCCTCTTAATGACGTACCTACTCTTTGCTCCTATTAGGGCTAGAATATCGTACATTTCCTCTGGAGAGTTCATGATAACTCTCTTGTGCTCGAGAATGTCCCATATCTCGAACCTGAATCCCATGTGCATCTTTGGATCTATTACGAGCCCCGCTGTGTTGAAGGGATCGGCAAACATTCTAAATATTGGGAGATTGAATGCTCCTGGTTCAGTCTTATCTAAGTGGAATGTAACTATTGGTTCGCTCTTTCTTAGTGTTATTTCCATCTCTGCAACGCTTGGACCTAGACCTCTAACATTACCACTAAATGCATCCTTTAGAAGGTCCTGTCCAGCTCCATATAGGCCTAGTTCCTTCGCCACTTCTGTGGCCTTTTTGAATGCTTCCCAAGCGAGCCCGTGGATCTCTGGGCTGTCAACTCCCTTCTTGTGAGTCATTATAAGCTGGAGGTCATCTCCAGCGTAGGTTACATAGAAGTCTATGAGGGTTCCTTCTTTTTGAGCTTCGCTTAGTACTTCTTTTGCCCTCTCTATAAGTGCTGGGTGAACTCTTGAATGGCCAGGCCACCCTCCGACGTCTGCTTTTATCACGCTTATTGTTATCTTCTCTCCTACTGCCATTTTTTCACCTCCAGAATTTTACAAACTTATGTTAACATTTTTCCTAATAAACTTTACTTTGATAAACATTTATCACCCAGAATGATGAAGAAAATTTTCTATAAAACTTTTATCTTTGTGAGATTATATTGTCGTATTTGTAAATTAAATCTCAGTTAAATATTAAACAAATCCGAAATATTTTGGAGAAATGTTAAGGAAAACGTTAATAGTAACGCTAAGAAAGATATCTTGGTGAGGAATATGCTCAGATATATGGCCATAATGCCCCATGGAAATGAGGCTGTTTATCCTATAGATGAGGACAGCAAAATTTTGAATGCTAACTTGAAGAAAATTGGGGAAGAGCTGAAGGATGTGGAAAGTTACGTCCTCATAACACCGCACAACGTAAGAAGTAGTGAGGCTATAGCAATTGTCATTGCAGAGAACTTAATCCCTTGGCTACTTTTTAACGATGTTCCAATACCGGTAGAGAGCGAATACAAGACAGATGTTGAATTGGCTAGGGAGATATACCTAAGTTCAAAAGATAAGTTCCCAGTTGTTGACGTTAATTTCGCTTCAGCCAGAGGGAGGTACTCAAGGTTTCCCCTTACTTGGGGAGAAATGATTCCCCTCCACTTTCTCAGAAAAAAGCCTTTAGTTTTAATTTCTCCTCCCAGGGAAGTTAAGAGAGAGGTTCTAGTTGAATTCGGAAAGCATTTAGGTAGAGTACTTGAGGGAAGTGAGAAGGAAGTTGCCTTGATAGTTAGTGCTGACCATGGACATGCGCACGATCCAAAGGGTCCCTATGGCTACGCTAAGGAATCTAAAGAATATGATAGTCTAATATACAGATTGATGCAGAATATGGACTTCTCGAGACTTTTAGAGCTTGAAAATGACTTCATAGAGAAAGCAAAGCCAGATAGCTACTGGTCTCTTTTAATAGCTCATGGTGTGATGCAAGAAGTCAAGTTTTCAAAAGTAGTGCACATCTCCTACGCCTGCCCCACCTACTACGGAATGCTCTCAGCATTGTTCAAAAGGTAGGGATCTTTTCCTCTTCTGGAAACTTCCACTTTTCGCTTATCTTCTTAACCCTCTTTAATATTTCTCTGTTTCCAGTCTCAGTCAACCTTTCCAGAAATCTTATGAGCTCGTCATATGTTCCCTTCTCAATCCTGAAGGGAACCCTATCCTTTCCCCCCACGGCATATGCAAACTTAAATGGATCAATTGGATGAGTTACTGGATCCCTCCAGCTTGGTTTTACATCATATATGAGCTCTCCCACTAATGCCAAAGCTCTTAGAGTCCCAGGCCCGAGACCTTTTATTAGTAGAAATTCTTTGTAATTCTCGATTGCCAATTCCTTGGCAAACTCCAGAGCCTTTAAGTTAAGCTCTATCTTTCCCAAGCTTTCATACCTTTTTACAACCTCTCTCACATCCACATCTCTTGGCTTGTAAAATACAGCATAACCCTTCGAGAGGGCTTTTATAGTTTCCAAATCCCTAACTACCCTCCTCCCCTCCTGGGCAATTTCAATTATTGCTTTTTGTACTTCTTTGGAGTCCTTATCAACTGTATTTAAGGCGAATTCCCTCTTAACTCCTGCAACTCCTTTGTGAGGGTTTAAAAGTTCCTCTACATCGGGCTTTTCATTAAACCAGTGATATCTCCTCGCAAGCCTTAGCTCCGTGTTCATCCCCTGCTGAACAACGGCCCAATTTCCTTCTTCATCTAAGAAGAATGCATGGTGATAGAGCTGATATCCAGTTTGGAGGGCCACCGAATCAACTTTCGCAACTAACCTCGAGGTTTTTACATAAGGTTCGGGATCAAGTTCAAATTTAGAGGCTATCTTTTCCAATTCGTTTGGGGTATTTCTGCTGCTCTTTCCCTTCCCTCCAGCCACCATAACGCCCAAGTCTAACTCGGCAAGAGCCTCCTTTATTATTCCAGTCGTCACAGTTGTGCTTCCTGAAGAATCCCAGTCCATGCCTATAAGATTATTAAAGGCTTGGAACCAAACGGGATCAGCTAACCTTTCAAGTAGACCCTTGGTTCCATATTCCTCGACGAGTATTTTTAGCACTAACTTCGAGAGCTTCCTCATTCTATTGGCCAACCAAGGTGGAACCTTTCCTGTATGGAGTGGGAGCTCTGCAACGCCACTTCTCATCATATTACCTTATTCCCAAACGTTTAAAATTGTTTGGAGATAAAGTGTGCACATGGCTACAAGGAGAGAAAAGATAATTGAGTTGCTGTTGGAGGGGGATTACAGTCCAAGTGAGCTAGCGAGGATTTTAGATATGAGGGGAAAGGGGTCAAAGAAGGTCATCTTGGAAGATCTAAAGGTAATTTCAAAGATCGCCAAAAGGGAAGGAATGGTGTTGCTTATTAAACCTGCCCAATGTCGCAAGTGTGGCTTTGTATTTAAGGCCGAGATAAACATCCCCAGCAGGTGTCCTAAGTGTAAGAGTGAGTGGATAGAAGAGCCCAGGTTCAAACTTGAGAGGAAGTGAGTCTCTCGCTTATAATCACCAAAAGGGGAGCTAGGGCCCTTCCTATTGCTTCCTTCTTCTTAGAAAAGTCAAGGACTTCTGGAGTTAGATTTTTCTTGATTATTTCAACTGCTTCTCTCTCCGAGATTAACCCCATTAGCCAGGCCTTGGCTATTAATGCTTCAGCATAATCTCCCTTTGCGTGCTTATCTACTCTCCTAAGATTCTTTGACAATCCAGTTAGGTCTAGAGCTATCGCTAGAGATGCATTTGGAACTCTATCTCCAGTGGGCTTTCCCAGGAATTCAGTTAGTGCTAAAGAGTAAAGAAAGTTTATCAGCGAATCTCCGAACTTTGCAAGTCCTTTGTCAATCTCCATAGAAGGCCCTCTCATAAATTCTTCTAATGTCCTCTTTTCTCGGCTCAACTGGGTTGAAGTTAACGAGGGGATCTTCATAGGCTCTCTCTACCATTTCATCAAGCTTCGCTAAGAACTCCTCCTCGCTGACGTAACTTGAGATGGGTCCTATTCCAAGCCTTTCGTTCAGAGCTTTTATCTCTTCAAGGAGCTCTTCAGCATTGTCAAATCCCAATTCCCTCGCCAATGCATCATATTTCTCTCTCCTGCGTGCCATGTTATACTCCATCACATAGGGAAGTAGAATGGCATTTACGAGACCATGCGGTCCTATCCATGCGGCCTTATGACTCATCGCATGAACGAGTCCAAGCCTTGCGTTTAAGAAAGCTATGCCAGCCATTGTAGCTGCATAGTGGATTTTCTCTCTGGCATTTTTGTCTCCTCTAATGCTCTCCTCTAAATGCTCCAACACAGCTTTTGCCGCTTTAACTGCCATTGCATCTGTAAAGGGTGAGGAAGCCTTTGAAACATAAGCCTCTATCGCATGAACTAAAACATCCATTCCAGAATTCCTGGCAACTTCTGGGGGCATTCCTTCGGGTAATCTAGGGTCAAGTATAGCCACTTCAGGAGCTATCTCGGGAGTTACAATCGTGTACTTAACGTCCCCTACCTTAATCACGCTCGCTGCTGAAACCTCACTTCCAGCACCGCTCGTTGAGGGAATAGCTATAAGGGGAGTTTTCAGCTTTGGAACGGGTCTCGGCTTCGAAAATCTACTCTTGATTGCAACTTCCTCAAATGAAATTCCTGGGACATCGTAAAATACCTTTAGAGCTTTGGCCATATCGATAACACTTCCTCCACCAATTGCAATGAGGATCTCTGGAGAAAACTCCCTAACTTTTGGGAGGAACTCGTCGACAACGTCTTTCGTGGGCTCAGGAGGAAGGCCTGCTATTGAAATTACCTCAACTCCACCTTCCCTTAGATAGTCTTCAGCTTCCTTCAGAAACCCTAACCTTTTCATAGAGCTTGACGCTAAGATTAAAGCCCTCTCGAACCCAATAGCTTCCTTTTGAAGATACTCCAAACTTCCCCTTCCCTCGATAATCTTAGTCTTTAGGAAAAACATAACCATCCCCTAGCTCTCAAATACTTCCTTAATGAAGTCCTGAGTTTCTTCAACGAACTCTTCTAGAGGAACCTCTTTGCCAAATTTGTTGTAGACCTTCTTGTCCTCAAAGCTGAGCTCCAAAACTTCATATTTCTCTTCACTCCACTCTTTTACGTCTTCTCCATGAGTCTTCATATGCCTTACCAAGTTCTCAATGTCGACATACTTTCCGCAGTGTTCACATTTGTAGAACTGCCAGAATATGTAGTCCTTTCCATTGACCATTCCAGACTTTATATGCTCTATCAACCTTCCCCCTAAGTACTCGTAGATGTCCTCCTGCTCTAAAGCTCCATCTCTCTCAACAACCTTAAAGCCCGCCCACACTATGTGGTCAGAGATGTCTTGGATCGTAGATCTTAGAAATTTCAATGCCAGGACAAAGGCTCCATTGTTAACGTAGAATGTCTCCTTCCCAGGGACTACAATTACCATAAGGTTGCCAGGCTCCTTTTTCTGGGCAATTTTGTCTGCAGCTTCTTTACTTTCGGCAATTCTTATCTCCAGCCTTAATCCGCTCTTCTTGTGTATTCCGTGAATTAAATTATCGCTAATATGCCAGTGGAAGTCATCTATTGTCCTCACTTTTCCATATACCTTCTTGATTTTTTCATTCAGCTCCTCGAACTTCATGCTCACCACCGAGAGGTTTTTGGAATTATGAGCTAATAAAAGTTCTCCTATCTGTAATGATCATTAGAACCAAGGCCGTCATGTTCATTATCGTTGCATAGATGAACGCGTACTCAAGGGAATACTTCTGCCATAGCAAGCCTGAGATAACTGAAGCTGGAAAGACGAGGATTCCAAATACTGTGTGGTAAGCCCCAATTACCGTCCCTTTTTCGAATTCCTTTGCCAGATCGGCCATGTAAGCTCTTGGGATTGTATCCTCTATTGCTATGTACACTCCATAAAGAATGAATGCTAAGCCTAAGGTGATAATATCTTTTGCAAAGGCAAATGTCAGCGAAGCTAAAGCTGCTATTCCAAATCCCAGCGTTATCAGTTTTCTCTTCCCAATCTTGTCGGAATAAATTCCCAGTGGATAAGAGGAGAAGGCATAGATTAGGTTGAAGAGCGCATAAAAGCTGAGCCCTTGAACAACACTTAGGCCCAGTTCTTCAGCTTTCCAAAGGGTGAATGCATAGCTGTACCTCCCCAACGCCCCGATGGCCACAACTAAGAGGAAGAGTTGAAGTTCTTTAGATCTTAGAGTAGATATGCCTTTTATGACTTTCTTTACCTCTCTCCCCTTGTCTTTCACGAACAATAAAACGAGAAACACTCCAACAAGTCCAGGAAGAGCTGAGAGGAGGAAGATTGCCCTGTAAGCTTTAACTACTGGAAGGTTTGAGAGTAGCACGAGGAGAGCTATTGAGACAAGGGGCCCAGCCACGGCTCCTAAAGTATCCATCATTCTGTGGAACCCAAAAGACTTTCCAGTCCTCCCCTCTTCGGAGGATTCGGCAATTAGTGCATCCCTTGGAGCAGTTCTTATTCCTTTGCCCACCCTATCGAGAATTCTAAGGCCAACAAACTCCCACCAATTGTTTATAAACGCTAACCCTCCTTTGGAGGCGGCTGAGAGTGTATATCCAAGGGCTACGAAGACCTTTCTTCTCCTGAACTTGTCGCTTATGTAGCCAAAGAGAACCTTAAACAAGGAACTCAAACTTTCAATCAAGCCCATAATGGATCCGCTTAGAGCCTTTCCTATGTGAAGAACGTCTGTAAGGTATGTTGGAACTATCGGGGCTATCATCTCGCTACTCATATCATTTAGAAAGCTTACAAGCCCTAGAAGAAAGACGTTCCAACTTATTCCAGCTATTTTTCTTTCCTTCATTTTCCTCTCCCTGGGCATAATGATTTTAATAACCCTTGCCTAACACTAGCTTGGGATGCAAAATGAGAATCAGGCTTGAGCATGGAGCCGGAGGAGAATTAATGGAAGAACTAATTAGGGAGGTAATCCTCAAGAATTTAACCCTTAATTCTGCTGGAGGAATAGGATTAGAGGAGCTTGATGACGGAGCTACAATCCCCCTTGGAGATAAGCATTTAGTGTTTACAATAGATGGGCATACAGTAAAGCCGATATTCTTCCCAGGGGGAGACATCGGAAGGTTGGCCGTTAGCGGAACTGTAAACGATTTGGCTGTCATGGGAGCTCAACCCTTGGCAATTGCAAGCTCGTTGATAATCGAGGAAGGGTTTGAAGTTAGTGAGCTGGAAAAGATTCTGAAGTCGATGGACGAAACAGCTAAAGAGGTTCCAGTTCCAATTGTTACTGGAGACACAAAAGTCGTTGAAGACAGGATAGGAATCTTCGTTATAACAGCTGGAGTGGGGGTAGCTGAGAGGCCGATAAGCGATGCCGGCGCAAAAGTTGGGGATGTCGTTTTAGTGAGTGGAACAATTGGAGACCACGGAATAGCACTAATGAGCCATAGAGAGGGGATCTCCTTTGAGACAGAGCTTAAGAGCGATGTAGCTCCAATTTGGGATGTCGTAAAGGCCGTTGCAGATGCCATTGGTTGGGAGAACATCCACGCAATGAAAGATCCCACAAGAGGAGGATTGAGCAACGCACTAAACGAGATGGCAAGAAAGGCAAACGTTGGAATTTTGGTAAGAGAGGAGGCAATACCAATTAGGCCAGAAGTAAAAGCTGCCAGCGAAATGCTTGGAATAAGTCCCTATGAAGTTGCAAACGAAGGAAAAGTTGTAATGATAGTGGCGAAGGAGTATGCGGAGGAGGCACTTGAGGCCATGAAGAAGACAGAAAAGGGTAGGGATGCCGCAATAATAGGAGAAGTTATTGGTGAATACAGAGGAAAAGTTATTCTGGAGACGGGAATTGGTGGAAGAAGATTTTTAGAGCCGCCTCTCGGTGATCCCGTTCCTAGAGTTTGTTAGCCTTTATCTTTTTGTCCATTTTCAACATCTCCCTCCACTGCCTCCCTGGCCAGTAAATTTGGCCACAACTTGTGCAAATGTAGAATTCATTATATGAATTGTAAACATTCTCTGGAACTTTTCCTTTAACCTCCTCTTTTTTTGCTGACCTTATGACACCGTTGCACTTAGGACAGCGAGCATTCTCTGGAAAAAGTTCACTGAACTCAACTCTCTCCATCATCAACTGCTTAACTTGCTCTTCGAAGGAGTTAGAGGTTATTAGGATTGCCCTTAGATTTCTAACCTGAGCCTGCCTGTAGAGCTCTACATCTCTAGTGAGGATTATTCTACCCTCTTCCTCTGCGATTCTTAATATCTCATTATCATCTTCTATTCCATAGAGGGTATCATACCCATACAGTCTGAGCCACCTTGCCAATCTGCCCAGCATCATGTCAGCTATAAATTTCAATTCTTATCCCAAGGAAAATTATCTTGGTTGAATTTTATATCTTTTCTGAAGATTTTTCGGTACAGGGTGGTTGGGCTTATTTTTCCATTTTTAGTTTTCTCTAGGCTTTATTTTTGAAATGGAGATTTTTTAGGGATTAGGGTTTGATTTAGTAACTCAAAGTTAGTATTTACAGTATGTTACAGTTTTATTACTTATTTGTTACGAAAGTTTTTCGAAAATTTTTGAATACCATGATAAAGACAAATTTTTAGAAAAAGTTTGATAGTTTCTGTTGGATTCTTTCAAAAGATTGCGAACTAGCTTGGTTAGAATAGTTAAGTCTTCTCCTGGGATAGGGTGTGAAAGCAGTGTTTT
>NZ_JASKLM010000057.1:0-10460 GCF_030153625.1 Pyrococcus sp.
TATAATTTTGTTAGGTTTCATTCTCGGTTTGGTTGTCCGCCTGGTGATGTGACTGAGTGGCTTCAAGAGGTGATGCCCCAGTTATCCTGACAGTATCCCTTGGCATCGAGTTAACTTTATAAACCTCTATATTTTTAGCAAGAAAATGAGAGCGGGGGTTGCCGAGCCTGGTCAAAGGCGGGGGACTCAAGATCCCCTCCCGTAGGGGTTCCGGGGTTCAAATCCCCGCCCCCGCACCAACTTAACGTTTTTATCTCTTCATGGCGTATCTTTTCTAGGTGGCATAAATGGGAATTGTAAGGTTTGGAGTTTCTATCCCAAAGGAATTACTTGAAAAGTTTGATAGTATAATAGAGGAAATGGGATACACTAATAGAAGTGAAGCTATCAGAGATCTGATAAGGGATATGGTTGTGAGGCATGAATGGCAACTTGGAGATGAGGAAGTTGCTGGAACAATAACTATAGTTTATAATCACGACGAAGCTGACGTCGTTAAAGAGCTTTTAGACTTGCAACATGAATACCTTAACGAAATAGTTTCAAGTCTACATATCCACATGGACGAGCACAATTGTTTGGAGGTGATAGTAGTTAAAGGAAGAGCCAAAAAAATTAAGAAAATTGCTGACAGGCTTTTGAGCCTAAAAGGAGTTAAGCATGGAAAGCTTGTAATGACAACTACCGGTAAGGACATAGTCTAGCGAAATTTTTATTAACCAAAGTTTACTAAATTATCTTGGGAGTGAATAGGTTTAAATGGAAGAAAAACAAAATTTAATATTGAAAAGGAGGTGGTTGAAAATGGTAGGAATACAAGTCCAAGAAGTTATGACAGATAAATATGCAAAAATTGATATAAATGCCCCACTTTCTGAAGCAATTGGAATAATTGAGAAGGAAGATCCGGATCTAATTCTTGTGTTTGATGGAAATGTTTACAAAGGAGTTCTCACTCAGGATTTAATTATAAAGTCGCACTTAAAATGGGATCCGACTAAGGCAAAGGTCAGAGATGTGTATAAGCCCGCTCCCGTTGTGAAGCCTACTGATGATCTAAGCCACGCAGCAAAGTTAATGCTCGAGACAGATTTAAGATCACTCCCAGTTGGAGAAAATAAAGCCGAAATAATAGGGGTTATCAGTGATCTAGCACTGCTAGAGAGAGTTGTCGCTGAAGAGTTCGGAAAGAGAAAAGTAGAGGAGTTTATGACGAAAGATGTAATTACCCTAACTCCAGAGGACACAGTTGCAAAGGCATTGGCCACAATGAGAGATCATGGCATCTCAAGAATCCCTGTAGTGAACGAAGAAGGAAAATTAGAGGGATTGGTGACGCTTCATGACCTAATAATAAGGTTCATCAAGCCAAGATTTAGGGCACAAGCTGGAGAGCTTGTAGGGGAGAAGATACCTCCCTTCAGCATGAAGCTCAGAGAGGCGATGATAAGAGGAGTTATAACTATCCTTCCAGATGCAACCATAAGGGAAGCTGTCGCTACGATGAAGGACAACAATATAGACGGATTGGTTGTAGTTGACGAAAACAACAAAGTTGTTGGAATATTAACAGTTAAGGATCTCTTGCTTCCAATTTCCAAAATGGTTGAAAAGGAGGCAAAGTTCTACTTACAGCTCGGAGGAGACGCCGCTATATTAAGCGACTTTACAAGAGAGAGAATAATAAATGACATTAAGAAGTTTGTGGATGGTTATTCAGACCTGCTAGGAAATGAAGGGATAATATACCTCTACATAAGGAGATTCAACGAGAAGTTCAGGGGAGTTCATCTATATCAGGCAAGAATGAGAGTGGTCACAGATAGGGGAACGTACATTGCAACAGGGGAAACATGGGGAGCAATTCAAGCAGTTCACGATGCATTAAGAGCTATAGAAAGACAGCTCCTCCAGAAGGCAGAGCTCGAAAGAGATATAAGATATGCAAAGAGGTTCATTGAAAAGCTTGAACTCTGGCGCTGATCTCAAAAAGTCTCCTCGAAAGCTCTAGAATTCTCTTATTATTTCTTCTCTTTCCTTCTTCAAGAAGCTCAAATGATAAAAACCTTAGAACATCCTTTAGTTTTTCCTCTTGGCTAAATATCTCCAGAATAAGCTTTAGAGCTTCTTCATTATTATAAGTTAGGGCAAGCCTGTAGGCAAGAAGTACTTTGTCAATTGGTCGTACAACAGTTTTTACGTCTTTATTCCTCCCAAGGAAAAATAATAACCGTGGAAGTGTTCCTCCCCGTTTTATTTTCCTCATAATGCCCTCTGCTTCTACCAAATTACCCTCCTCTAAATATTTTAATCCCAACTCCTCCAAAAATGCTGATTTAAATGGTTCTAAAAGATTAGTTAAGTCCAAAAAGTCCCCCTGAAGGTTTTCTCTTACATCCTTAACTTCAAATTTAGTTTCCGTTACATCAACTACCCCCTTTCTCACTTCCCCAACTCTAATTATTTCAGCATCAATTAAGAATTTGCCATCTTCATATTTAATTCCCGGAGGCAGGGGCTTGAGAAATTCAACGTCTTCTTCACTTAAACCTAATTCTCCTAATTTTACCACTGGAACGTTTTTCTTTTTTAAAGTATTAAATAAAGCATTAGTTATCTTTCTAAGGGCTTTCTTTCTAGAATATTTGTCCTCAATTAACTTAGCTGTTTCTATGGCCTCCTTAAATTTCTCCCCATTGGCAAGTTCATATGAAAGATAGAGTAGAGTATCATTTCTCAGAGAAGAAATTAAAATCTGAGAGGCAATTTCCCTAGCTCTTTCAGGATCTATTTTAACAATTTCCTGGGCAATCCATTTGAAAGCATAAGATTTCCAATAACTGTCCTTTATTTTTTCCGCAATCTTTACTGCATTCTCAAAGTCCCCCCGGTTTAGTGCATCCTTCACATCGAATAATTCCCTTATCATCCTAATACATTTAAGACTCAATTCTAATAATCCTTTTGGTGATTAAAGTGAAGCCCAAGGTTTTCATCACAAGGGCTATTCCTGAAAACGGAATAAGCATGCTAGAAGAGGAATTCGAAGTAGAAGTGTGGGAAGAGGAAAGAGAAATTCCCAGGGAGAAACTGCTAGAAAAAGTAAAGGATGTTGATGCTCTAGTAACAATGCTAAGTGAAAGAATTGACCGAGAAATTTTTGACAATGCCCCTCGATTAAGGATAGTGGCCAATTATGCCGTTGGATATGACAACATTGACGTTGATGAGGCAACAAAGAGAGGAATATACGTCACTAACACTCCTGACGTTCTAACTAACGCCACAGCGGATCATGCCTTCGCTCTTCTATTGGCCACCGCTAGACACGTAGTGAAGGGGGACAAGTTTGTTAGAAGTGGAGAATGGAAGAGGAAAGGAATAGCCTGGCATCCCAAGTGGTTCCTAGGGTATGAACTTTATGGAAAAACTATAGGGATTGTAGGTTTTGGAAGAATTGGACAAGCCATAGCTAGAAGAGCCAAAGGCTTCAATATGAGAATCCTCTACCATTCAAGAACTAGGAAACCCCAGGTAGAGGAAGAGCTTGGAGCAGAATATAAACCCCTAGAAGAACTACTTAAAGAGAGTGATTTTGTCGTCTTAGCGGTTCCCCTAACCAAAGAAACCATGTACATGATAAACGAAGAAAGGTTAAAGCTTATGAAACCAACCGCAATACTCGTTAACATAGCTAGAGGAAAAGTCGTTGATACAAAGGCCTTAATCAGGGCACTAAAGGAAGGCTGGATAGCTGGGGCAGGATTAGATGTGTTTGAGGAAGAGCCTTACTATAACGAAGAGCTGTTCTCTTTGGCCAATGTAGTCTTAACCCCACACATAGGGAGTGCAACGTTTGAGGCAAGAGAGGCCATGGCAGAACTCGTAGCAAGGAATTTAATAGCTTTTAAGAGAGGAGAAGTTCCACCAACATTAGTGAACAAAGAAGTTATAAAAATAAGAAAACCAGGATTTAGTGAGCAATGATGAGCTCTATCCCTATCTGACCCATGATGACTGTAGCGCGCGCTGAGCTACTCCTTTAAAATTTTTTCAATTGGAAAACCTTCTTCGTACTTCTTCAGCTTTCTCTCAAAAAACTCCACAAAGAGCTTGTACCTCTTCATCCTATGCCTAGGCTGACCTCTTATGCTGTGTCCATGAGCTCCCCTCTTGAATATAGCTATGTAAGCTTCCTTTCCTAGATCCTTAAGCACGTGATAAAACATCAAACTTTGATCTAAGGGACAGCGATAGTCTTCTAGACTGTGAATTAATAAAATTGGGGCCTTAACATTTTTCGCATAGAAGAGAGGACTCAGCCTTCTGAAGTTTTCATTCTCAAGTGGGTTCTCCCCTATCACCTCCTTATCGAACCACAAGCCAATGTCCGAAAATGCATAGCTGGTTAACCAGTAACTTATCCCATTCTCACTTATTCCAGCTTTGAAGAGATCACTTTGTGTTAACGCCCAGTTTGTCATGTATCCTCCATAGCTTATTCCCGTGATACCAATTCTCTCCCTGTCCGCCTGAGGTTCAAGCTTCAGGAATTCCTCAATACCGTTTAATATATCTTGGAAGTCCTCCAGTCCAGTTCTGGTTAATACTCTTAGTGCAAAGTCTTCACTATATCCATTGCTCCCCCTGGGATTAACGTAAACTATATAGTACCCCTTGGCCGCCATTAATTGCATTTCATACTTGAAGTAATAACCGTACATTCCCTTGGGCCCACCATGGACAAATACTATCACGGGGGCTTTTTCTCCCTCCTTGAGCTCGGGCTTCATATACCAACCATCAATCTCTAAGTCTAGGCTTTTATAACGGAAGTGAACTGGTTCGAAAGTTTTCAGCTTAGCGAAGATTGGATCATTATAGTCAGTGAGTTGTTTCTCTTCACCGTCCCAGGTAAAGAGCTCCCTTAATCTAGTCGCCGTCTCTTTAAGGTAAACAACGATCTCATCAACGTCAAATCCCATTATCCAATGCCTTCCCTTGGCTATGGGTTTAATTTCCCCATCCCAAATGTATAGGTTTACGCTTCCCTCTTCAAAGAGTGTAAAGTACACTTTCCCATCTTTTATCTTGGCTTGGCCAACTCCTCTGTCAACTTCATCAAGAATGCCCATCACTTCTTTCCCATCGTAGATGTAAAGCTTATTGTGCTCGCTCATGTACTTCTTCTCGGGCTTTCCATAGAGCAAAATTCTTTCTCCATCCGAATCAACTGCGTAGAACGATACTTTTTCAAACAT
This sequence comes from Pyrococcus sp., assembly GCF_030153625.1. Lineage (NCBI taxonomy): Archaea > Methanobacteriati > Methanobacteriota > Thermococci > Thermococcales > Thermococcaceae > Pyrococcus > Pyrococcus sp. The sequence goes on from NZ_JASKLM010000057.1 coordinate 5,262, forward strand.
CTTTTCTTCTTTTCCGTCTTCCCAGATATAGATGTCCCAGAACTTAAAGTATTGTGGGATTATCTCTCTATGGGGAACATTCACAACAATTTTGTCTCTATGCCAAATTCCTGAAGAAAAGCGCGGCTTTTCGAACTCCTCTATAACTTCTTCACTCTCCGTGTCAAAAATCCAGAATGTTGTCTTCTCTCCATCAAAGAATCCAAGATCATCAAACCACGCTGGAACATCATCCTCGAATATAAAGTCTTCATCTTCCCTCCTCTTAAAGCCAACAATGAGAAGTTTTCTTGAGTCTTCGTTCCATTCCAAAGATCTTATGTTCTTAGCTTCAAGGATTTTCTTGCTACTTAAAGTTTCTAAATCTGCCACCCATATCTCACTTACCTTCTTTTCTTCATTAGCCCTCATAAAAGCTATCTTTTTACCATCGGGGGAAATTCTTGGCATTGTGGCATTTTCAATAAACCTTCTTGCATTGTTCTTGAGGTTCTCAATAACAATTGTGTTTTCATATTTGTTGTCCTTTAGGTTGGCCTTTGTTAATACATAGGCCACCAATTCTCCCTTTGTCCTGGGATCACTCAAGTATGCAAACTTTGCAAACGTTTTTTCGTTCCATTCGATTGAACTCATAACGTTATCACCAAAATTAATTGAAAGTAAAGTTTAATAGTTTTTCCTTTCCTGATAAAGTTCCAACCACACAGCTAAGAGAATTAAAAACGCCCCTAGATAGCCTTTAGGAGGCAACCTATCATTGAGAAATGCGAGAGCAAGGAGATGGGCAAAAATTGGTTCTGATGAGTAGATAATTGCCGCCTTATAAGACTCCACCTTTGGCTGATATTTTACCTGAAGCGTAAAAGATAATGCCGTGGCAAATATTCCTGTGTAAATTATCCCACCCAGAACTTTTGGATCGCTTGGAAGAGAAATTCCCTCAAAAATCCCGGCATAAACTGTAGAGAGAATGAAATTCCAAAATATTTGCCAAAATGCAAGTCCAACTCCCAGGTTTCCAAAGTATTCTACAAGAACTATCTGGAATGCAAAGCTTAGGGCAGCGACAACTGTCAATGCATCACCATAATTCAATCTCAACTCTGCATTCGATATTAGGTAAAGCCCAATAACGGCCAAAGACAGGGAAAAAGCGTCAAACATCTTAAGCCCCTTACGGAAGAATAAGAACGCTATGAAAGGCGTGAAGACAACATAAAGGGAAGTAATAAATGCGGAGTTGGAGGGTGTTGTGTACTTCAATCCAACAATTTGAAAGCCGTGACCAAGAAAAAGCGTGAAACCAAGAATTAACCCTGGAAAGAGAGCATCTTTTCTAATGTGCTTCCTTAGGGCTAAAAAGAGAACAAAAGAGGCGATGCCAAATCTAAGGGCTATGAAAGTAATCGGGGGAAAGTCTTCTACCCCTATCTTCATAACCGGAAAGGTTGATCCCCAGATAAAGGTGGCCCCTAGAAGGACCAGCTCTGCCTTTCTTCTTTCGTTCATGCTATGGGTAGATTTTTGAGGAAATTAATAAATTCTTCTCTCTTCTCATCGCTGAGTAATGGAAAAATTTTCTCTTCCACAAACCTTACTTCTCCTTCATCAATCATCTTTAGGCCAATAAGGACTAAAGCTTTTTCCCTTAACTCTTGAGACTCTAAGGTTATTGCTATCTCGTAGGCCTTTAAAGTATCATCGATTTCAAGTAAAAGCTGAACTACCTTAAATTTTTCTTCATCAGAGAGTTTACTTGCTGATAACTTCTCCATTGTAATTTCTTTTAGCTTTAATCTTTCAAATACATTGGTCTTATATGCCCACGCTGTCAACTCCAAAAGGGGAATTACATTATTTCCACCAAATCTTTTCTCTATTTCGTGTAAAGCTTGAATAAACCTCCCTTCGTACGCAAGCTTCCTAATGTCTGGATAGCTTGTATGCATTAAAGTTCTTGTAAGTTCAATCTTTTTCTCAATGATCCCTTCCCTTTGGCCCAGTTTCAGGTTTTTATATATGTCTTGAGCCATTTCATAGAACTTAAGTGCATTTTCTGAGTCCAAAGCATCTCCACTGGCTTCCAATATTTCAGCCAATTGAATTATTAAGTCTGTCTTTTTCGTTAACTCAATATTAAGTTCAATAATCTCAGCAAATGCATTCTGAAACATCTCAAGAGATAAGTCTACAAAACCTGCTAAAGCTAATCTGTTCGCCAAGATTGTTAAAGTTATTGCCTTATCCACGGGATTCAGATTTTTTGTTAACTTAACTGCTTCTTCAAAGAGTTCTAGGCTCTCTTCTTCATATCCAAGAAGAGCATAAACTTTAGCTACTTCTCCATACCCTATGGCTTTGTTGTCATGATCTTTGATCTTTTTTAAGAAGTAAATCGCATCTTCGAGAAAACTCTCGTCCCTGGTTAATTCAGCTATTTTACAGAGAGCAATTACTTTATCAAAGTTCTCCTGCAAGTTTTCAACTATCTTAATTGCCTCTTCAATCATTCCTTTCCTAACCAAAGTTTCCACACTTTCAACGATGTCATCTTTCATGTAATTAAAATTACATTCATAGTATTAAAGGATAGTGCTTTTAAACTTTCCAGACCTTCTAAATTTGATGCTAACAATTGGCCTCTACAATACATACGATACCAAAAAACTTCACGAGGCACATATCAGAGCCATAGCTAGAGCTGCCCCAGTTGCTTACGCTTATGAATTCCACTTAGCCCTTATTGGTTTTCCCTTTGATTCGGATGATCCTAAAGAAGTAGCTGAAAGAGTAGCTTCCACAACCACAATAGGAGAAGGGGGAAAGTATCTCCTAGAGCTTGCAAAGTCAAACAAGTTCCACCTTCTAGATTTTCCAAAAAGAGGTTTTCCACCCCAATTTGGCGAAGTTATAGCAACTACTTCAAAACCCTCTAAAGAAAAAGTTATTGGTAGTAGGGAAGTCGCTGAGATGGCCCTAAGGGGAAAAAGCCTAATGTTAATAATTGGTCTCGGTAGGCATGGATTGCCCAAAGAAGTTTTTGAAATTTCGAAGTACCATTTAGACATAACTGATGGAAGAGAAATTAGCTTGGAAACGTGCACGGCAATTGGAATAATTCCCGCGAGGATAAAAACATTAATGGAGGCGTTAAAATGGAAAAAGCCGTAAAGGAAATACTTTCAACAGTCCTAGTCTTTTTACTAACGTTTTCCATATATTATGGGATGAGGATAGCTCTCCATACAGACACACCTCTCGTTGTAGTGATCAGCTGGTCCATGAAACCTGTCTTTTACAGAGGTGATGTAGTCTTGCTTAAAGGGGTCTCTCCAGAAGAAATCAAAGCGGGAGATGTGGTCGTGTATGAAAATCCCCTTTACAAATACCCAATAATTCATAGGGTTAGGGAGATAAAAACTATATCAATTGAAGGCAGGGAGGAGTTATGCTTCGTAACCTGGGGAGATAATAATCCAGTTCCTGATGTCTATCCAACTCCCTATGGGATGCTCGATTGTGTCCCAGGGGAAGCTATAAAGGCCAAGGCACTTGTTGTATTTCCCAGGATAGGAATAATTTCCATAAAGGTTAGAGAGTTCCTGGGAATAGGTGGATGAAGAAAGGGTAGGTAGCTGAGCGGTGATGATCTAATCGGCCCCTGACACCGCATAACGAAAAGTTTAAGTCATCTTCCATTTATCTCCTTTGGTGATATCTATGCCCACTTGGGAGGAGCTTTATAAAAATGCAATAGAGAAGGCCATAAAATCAGTGCCAAAGGTTAAAGGGGTTCTGCTTGGATATAACACAAACATCGACGCTATAAAATACTTGGACAGCAAGGACCTTGAGGAAAGAATAATAAAAGCTGGAAAAGAGGAAGTGATAAAGTATTCAGAAGAGCTCCCAGATAAAATCAACACTGTCTCTCAACTCCTTGGTTCAATACTTTGGAGCATAAGAAGGGGAAAAGCTGCAGAACTGTTCGTCGAAAGTTGCCCAGTGAGATTTTACATGAAGAGATGGGGCTGGAATGAGCTCAGAATGGGAGGCCAAGCTGGAATAATGGCAAATCTCTTGGGAGGAGTTTATGGGGTTCCTGTAATTGTTCACGTTCCCCAGCTTTCAAGACTCCAAGCTAATCTATTCTTGGACGGCCCGATCTACGTTCCAACTTTGGAGAATGGAGAAGTAAAATTGATCCATCCAAAGGAGTTTAGTGGAGACGAAGAGAACTGTATCCACTACATTTATGAATTCCCCAGGGGATTCAGAGTTTTTGAGTTTGAAGCACCTAGAGAGAATAGATTCATAGGCTCCGCCGATGATTACAACACAACTCTCTTCATAAGAGAGGAGTTTAGAGAAAGCTTTAGCGAAGTAATAAAGAACGTCCAGTTAGCAATACTGAGTGGACTGCAGGCTTTAACAAAAGAGAACTACAAGGAGCCTTTTGAGATTGTCAAGTCGAACTTGGAGGTTCTGAACGAGAGGGAAATCCCAGTTCACTTGGAATTTGCATTTACGCCTGACGAAAAAGTTAGAGAAGAGATATTGAACGTTCTTGGAATGTTCTACAGTGTAGGGCTTAACGAGGTAGAGCTGGCATCAATAATGGAAATCTTGGGAGAGAAGAAGCTCGCAAAAGAACTACTGGCCCACGATCCCGTAGATCCAATAGCTGTGACTGAAGCAATGTTAAAGCTTGCCAAGAAGACTGGGGTTAAGAGGATACACTTCCACACGTATGGTTATTATCTCGCACTAACCGAATACAAGGGAGAGCACGTGAGGGATGCTCTCCTATTTGCAGCCCTAGCAGCCGCTGCCAAGGCCATGAAAGGAAACATAACAAGCCTTGAAGAAATAAGAGAAGCCACAAGTGTTCCAGTCAATGAAAAAGCCACCCAGGTCGAAGAGAAACTAAGAGCAGAGTATGGAATTAAGGAAGGAATAGGAGAAGTGGAGGGATATCAAATAGCTTTCATTCCAACTAAAATAGTGGCAAAACCAAAGAGCACTGTCGGAATTGGGGACACCATCTCAAGCTCGGCATTTATTGGTGAGTTTTCATTCACTCTCTAACTTTTCTTTTTTGATACTGTTAGGATAACTGGGGCATCACCTCCTGAAGCCATTCAGTAACATCACCAGGCGGATCACCAAAACTAGAATGAATTCTGACAAAATTAT
>NZ_JASKLM010000058.1:0-10400 GCF_030153625.1 Pyrococcus sp.
AATCTTCTGTAGAGCACAACCTGCTCGCTCATATGTACGCTACTTCCACTCCAATTTCTCTTGCAACATCTCCTTGTCTTTTATCGCTTGTAATCAGCTTGGCTTTTAAATTTCTAGCCTGTGCCAGAAACAGGCCATCATAGATGGAAATGTCATAATCCATAGCAATTTTCAAAGCTTCTTGCAGATATTTCTCCCCCGGCTCCAGCATTATGACTTCCTCCCTTATGAGCTTTACCATCTGCTTGTAAAGTCCTATAGCTTGTTCTCTCGTTATTAGCTTGTACTTTTTCATGTATTTCCCTATCACATTTGTTGTTTCAATGGTTAACATATCTACGGCATGTGGTTCCAAGTCTGGATCTAAGTAGGGGATTACTTTTCCCAGCCTTTTTCTTTTAATAAAAACTTTGAAAAAGCTGAAGAGTCAATGATTATCACGATCCTTTCCCACTAACTTTTGTGCTGTTCCTCTTGGTGCCTCGGGCAAGGCTTGGATGTAAGCTATTTTATATTCTTTAATCTTCCTTTTTATGAATTCTCTAATTTCCTCACTCCAGTTAACTTCACCCTTCAACTTCTCCATTTCGTGCTTAATTTCTGGCGGAACACGAATACTAATACCATCTCCCACGTAATTCACCTGCAGGTATATTTGTAATACAATTTTTATATACCCAATTCCAACATTTAAGGCCACCGAGTTCTGAAGGAACAGATAAATCATTAATAATTCGGCGAGTGAATATAATGTGCTTATCTTGGAGTGTTCGGAGAGATCGTACCTAGGCCTACAATGCTTAAATATGATGCACGTATTCAATGTATTGGTGAGGTTATGGTTAAGACAATCACAGTTTCTGATGATGTTTACAATGAACTCTTACGAATAAAGGGCAAGAAATCATTTAGTGAACTTCTTAGGGAACTCTTAAGGGAGAAAAAAGGAAATTCAGTGGCTCTTAAACACATTTACGGTATCTTAAATGGGGAAGAATATCGGGAAACCAGGAAAAGGCTAAAAGAGCTAGAAAAAGAGTTTGAGAAATGGAAGCAGTTCTTGACACAAGTGTGATAATCGAAATAGCTCGTGGGAACAGAGAAATTCTTGAAAAAGCCTTGGGCCTTGACAACACCTTATAAGTTTTCAAAAAAGACGGACTCATCTGGTTAAATTTGATGGAAGATCTGTGGGAATGGCGACTTACCTTTACAAAAACTCAAAGACTTTCTTCATTGGGGCCACAGCTATGGCAAACGATCTTCCTATAAAGACTTTCTAACTCTAAAAGAGTTTGGGCTTGATGTGAAGCTCCTTTAATTTCTCCTATGGGTTAATCATCCAATACCTTTTCTTTTTTAGGCCTTTCTTTTTGAGCTCTTCAAACTTTTTCTTTGCTATTTTGTAAAACCCGCTATCATAGAGAACTTTTCCCTCGGTTATGGCATCCAGGGCTGAGGGAGAAAGATTCTCTAAAGCTTTTAGAAATTCTTCTCTAGTGTATGCAATGATATCCACAGGTAAAAGCTCCTCGTTTAACATGTAAAGCTCCCGAGTTCTCTCCAGGGGATTTCCCTTTATATTGTCGGATATTACCACAAGATCGAAATCACTTGCCAAGTTGTAGTCTCCCCTAGCATAAGATCCAAAGAGGATTACGGTGGCATCCCCTTCTAAATATGCCACTATCCTATCGACGAACCTTTTAAGTTTTTCCAAGCTCATTTTTTAAGGCCTCGACAAACTTAATTATCGCCTCAGCATATGAAATTAACTCCTTGGCTACTTCCTCGGAATAGTACTCAAATGGCGCTCCCTCTGGATATGCATCTGGATATCTTGGTGCTATATAGTTCCTATCGAGCTCCATTGCGTAGTATAGGAGCTTTTTTGGAACGTTGAATCCCATTCCTTTTAGTTCTCGCAGTAGCCTTGTTATGGAGTGACCTACTGGGGCAAGGCCTAATCCTCGTAGAACTGCCTTAACAGCTAATTCTGCCGCCTGTTGGGACTTAAAACTGGCCCATTCATAATATCCTTCCTTTAAGTCCGAATAAGCGGATTCTAAAGTTCTCTTGGCCTCTTTAATCCACCGCTCATATTCGCTATCTTTGAACATAACCCTTACCGGTAGGCAAATTTAACTAAAAATAATTAAACATTTTGTTTATATTCCTCATCGCTTGTGTATATATTTTGTGTGGTTCTCGGATTAAGTACAAATGCCGACATAATCCTTAAGTAATGGTACCGTTACCTGTAACGGGGGCGTTACCTTTTTCTTTTGAGAGCTTCGCCTTTTAGGATGAGGATGGTGTAATTCTGAATTAGCCCTTAAAAGCAATACTCTTTTAAATCATAATGGCAATACTATACTCTAAAATGAAGCGTTCAGTGACTATAAAACTCCAGCCGAGTAAAGAACAAGAGAAAATTCTCTTCGAGTTAGCTGACGTTGGGGCTAAAGTCTGGAATCGAGTGAACTACTTGCGGAGACAGGAATTCTTTGAGGGCAAACTAGTGGACTTCAACAGGACAGAGAAGATTGTTTACGAAGAATTCAAGCAAGAAACAGGTTCTGCAACTGTTCAACAGATAGCCAGGAAGAATGCTGAGGCTTGGAGGAGTTTCTTCACTAATTGCCCAAGTGGTTCAAGCCAAAACCACCAAACTACTTGAAGGATGGCGGGAAGAGAAAACCACTAATCATCCTAAGAAACGACCAATACAAGATTGATGGGAATACGCTCATTCTCAAAGGTCTTGGCAGGTTTAAACGCTTGGAAATTCAATTCAAGGGGAGAATACACTTGAAAGGCAAACAAGGAAGATTGGAAATAACTTATGATGAAGTTAAGCGAAAATGGTACGCCCACATTTCATTTACTGTAGAAGAAAAATTAACCAGAAAAGGTTGGGTTAAAATCCCAAGACAACCCTTGGGGAACCTTTCAGCAGGAATAGACTTGGGTGTAAACAATTTAATGGCCGTTTACGTCGAGAACGGGGAAAGCTTCCTCGTGAATGGGAGGCCGTTAAAGAGCATTGGATTTTACTTTCAGAAGAAAGTAGCTGACTATCAGTCTAAACTCAACAAGTCGGGGACTAAAACGAGCAGAAAACTCAGAAGACTGTACGAGAGGGCTAAGCTTCAAGCAAGGCACTATATTAACACTGCAGTAAGGCAAACTGTCAAGAGGCTTTACCATCTTGGAGTTTCAAGAATTATCGTGGGCTATCCTAAAGGCATTATCAGGAATTCTAACAAGGGTAAAAAGCAGAATTTCTTGCTTTCTCATATTTGGCAGTTCAATTACGTTATTAAACGTTTGATTGAAGTTGCTGAGGAGTATAGTATTCTCGTCGAGGTTGTTGAGGAGGCTTTCACGTCTAAGCTTTGCCCCGTTTGCGGGAGGCCCCATGAAGGGGCTCGCTTTACTCGAGGATTATTTAAGTGTCCCGCAACGGGGCTCATCTTCAACGCGGACTTAGTTGGTGCCTTTAACATCTTGAAGAAGGTTATTAGAACGATAACCCAGAACTTGGGTGGTCTTTACGCCCAAGGGAGGGGTAATGGGCCTGAGACCGGGCCCTCGGGCCGAACCGAAACCGGTGACGGGAGTAGGTGGATGAGAGCCCGCAAACCTCTCCCCGCCCGTTGAAAGCCTCGCCCTTCAAGGCGGGGAGGAGGTCAGGAGGAGATAACCGTTAAGCCATTTTCAAGGGAACTATTCAAGGAATTCTTAAGGAGGGGATTCGAAGAGGTAGGAATGGAAGTCGAAGAGGAGTTAATAGAGAGGGCCGTAGAACTTTTGGATGGAATTCCAGGTTGGCTCGTGGAGTTCGGCTATACTTTCCCCCTCAAGGATATCCTTGACGGCCCTCGGGAATCCACCGCTTTTTAAATATAAAATAAAGAGGTCATAGAGCTCCTCTCTCCACGGGCGTAGCTTTGAGCATTCCTTAACTTTGGTGATTCTTTTAATCCTGGGAAGTTTGGAGTAAATGTCTGGCCTCGCAACTTTCACGAATTCCCCGAAGCTCAGAGGGTTCATAACGATGTCTTTTCCTTTACCTCTTCTCCCAGGGAAGGTCTCAACTTCACCTTTGAGGTACATACTTAAGGAGCCTGTTAGAATTCTTGAATTTCCCCATGTCGATGTAGAGCTTTATTGCCCTGAATCACTCCTTTGGAAACGTTATCTCATCCAGTAAGAAGTATGAACTTTCAATCCCCTCATTCTTCCTGAACTCCATGTATTCGTCCAAAACTTTCATGAGCTCCTTGTAGTCGCTTAAATAATCACATCTAACATAAAATATCGCCTTGGGGTTAATACCTTCATCCAGGAGCCTCTTTATGATTAGCTTCAATAGCGTTGTTTTTCCAACTTGTCTCGGGCCGAATATGAAGTTCAAGGAGAATGGCTCAAGCGAAACCCTCTCGATTATATTTGGAATCCACTTAACTTTGCTCTCCTTCCATTTTCTATAGTCCTCATCCTCCTCTATGAACACTATCCTTCCACCATGGATTAAACTGTTCAATCATGTTGGTATTTGCATTACCAACAATTTAAAAATATTTTGGTAATGTCACTACCAAGATAGTAGCTTTAGGATGCATATGAATGAGACAAGAACCCAGGGAGAGGAAGGAGGAAAAATCATTGAAAGGTTAAAAGCTCAATTTTTGGGAGGATTGTGCTGTTTGACTCCTATGCTAGGGAGGTTAGCTAGGCACATGGAAGCATCACACCATTAAATCATCTCGCTCTTGAAATCCTTTAGATCCCATAGGAAGAAGCCCTCACCTTTGATGCTCTCCTTGTTCTCGATCTTCTTCGCTATCAATCCATAACATCTCTTCCACTTTTCCATTCCGATTAACTCACCTTTGTGCTCAAGGTCTTTTAAAATTCTCCTCGCTTCTTTCTCGCTGAGCTCCTTCCACTTAACCTCAACAAGCAGGGCCTTTCTCTCCTCACCCTTAAGGGCAACGATGTCGATTTCCTCCCCTTTGTGCCACCACCTTCCGACCTTGCTGGGCTTAATAACTCTCGTTAAGAACTCCCTTGAGACCTTTTCAAATGTCCTTCCGAGGTAAGCGTTAAAATTCTTCCGGAAATCCTCGATTGCGGGCTCGGGGTTAAGGGACTCTATCTCCTCATAGTGAGGGCTCACGAAACGGTGGTAAAATCTGAAGTACTCATCCTCAATCACGTAAACCCATCTCTTACCCTTTCTTTCGGTTATTGGGACTTCTCGCTTTATGATTCCAAGATTCGAGAGGACTCTAAGGTAAGAGGGCAAATCCTTTGGCTCTATTCCGGTGTACTGGGCGATTTCGTTGAGTCTTGTTTTCCAAGGGTTATTGCCTCGATTATCTGCATGTACCTGCTCGGATTCCTTAGCTCTTCCAGAAGGAGGAGCCTTGCTTCGTTGAATAGGAATGCACTCGGGTCGAAGAAGTTGGCTATTATCTCTTCATCGCTTCCAGTTCTGAAGAACTCCATGTACTTGGGAATTCCCCACGTGACGTCATAGATCCTTAGAAGCCTTTCAAAGTCCTTTCCAAACCATTCGACCATGTCGAAGAAGCGGAAAGGTTGAACCTTTAGAATCCCACCTGCCCTCCCGTAGAGGGGACTCTTGTAGCTGGGCACCTCGCGTTCCATCATTCCAACGCTTGAGCCACAGAGGATGAGTGTAACATCAGAATTATCAAGCATCACATCCACTATTTCCTGGAATTCAGATACTATCCCTTTATCGGCCTCTATTAAGTATGGAAATTCGTCAAGTATGACGATTAATTTTCCCTGTTCTCTTAGAAACTTGAATGCATCCCTGGAGCTTTCGAATCTTACAGGTGCATTTATAAAGGAGCTTATTTCCTGGGAGAACCCCTCTACGTCCTTTTCATACCTTTTATTCTCCAAAAATTTCCTTAAGAGGGCTGTTTTGCCAACTCTTCTCCTCCCATGCACGACAAAAAGCCTTGCTTTCTCTAGAACTTCAAGCTCCCTTTTCCTGTTCACAAATTTTCGGATCATGATTATAATAAACACGATTCGAATATTTAACAAATATGAAAAGGGAGAAGGCTATGCTATTAAAACACTCTCCCAACCCTTAAATACACGAATCCTAGCTTTTCAGCCTTCCTGGGATCTAGAATATTCCTTCCATCAACGATTACTCTGTTTCTTACCTGCTTTGCTATCTCTTCCAGGTTTAAGTCCTTGAACTCCTTGTGGTCGGTAACTATGACTATGGCATCTACATCCTTGAAGTCCTCTTTCCACTCCGCTCCAAAACGTTTCGCATCTTCCTCATTGCATAGGGGATCGTATGTAAAGACTCTGGCTCCCCATTCCTTGAGCTCCTTTATAACATCTATTGCAGGGCTCTTCGTAAACTCTCTTACACCTCCTCTAAAGGTTAGTCCTAGGACGAGCACGTTGCTACCTTTCAATGGTTTCCCAACTTCATTCAGCCCTCTTATTGTTAATTCAACAATGTGGTGGGGCATAGAATCGTTTATCTCTCTGGCGGTCTTTATCAGTCTGGGATTCGTCTTTTTAGCCAAGCTTATCACGAACCAGGGATAGACTGGGATACAATGCCCCCCAACCCCGGCTCCTGGCATGTGTAGATGGCAATAAGGCTGAGTGTTGGCTGCGTTGAATATTTCTAAGGCGTCTAACCCATGTTCTTCGCACCACAATGCAAGTTCATTAGCCAATGCTATGTTGACGTCCCTGTATACTCCTTCGAACACCTTCACCGCTTCTGCGGCCTTTATAGAGCTCATTGGAATGACTCCCTTTCTGTTTATCGTCTCGTATAATCCGATAACTGCCTCTAACGTTCTCTCATCGCTCGCTCCAACTATCTTAGGATACTGGCCTGTAATGTCCCTAATCGCGGTTCCGGTCATTGTCCTCTCTGGAGCGTGGGCTAATCCGAACTCACCAAGCTTTAGACCAGACTTCTCAAGTATCGGAATAAGGCTCTCCGTGGTTCCTGGGGGCATAGTTGCTTCAGTTATTACTATATCGCCTTTTTCCAAGCCCTTTGCAATCTTATTGGCAACATCGTAGACGGGTTCAAGCTTCAGGTTTCCCCTATCATCGGCCAACGTTGGAACCAATATTATCATGACGTCGGCACTCTTTGCGGCCCAAACACCGTCAGTCGTGGCCCTTAATCTTCCCTCTTCAACGTTCCTCCTAACAAGCTCATCCAACCCAGGTTCCTCTTTAACGTGGTTTTCACCCTTGTTTACCATCTCAACAACTCTCTCGTTTATGTCGACGCCGATGACGTTAGCTCCATGGTCGGCGAAGACTGCAGCTAGGGGAAGCCCCATCTTACCTAGTCCATAAACCGCTATCGTCACCTTCCCATCCCTTAAGGCCTGTTTAACCTCTTCCCTACTTAATCCCAGGAGCTTCAATTATTCCACCTCCAAGACCTCATCTCTTTTTGAGCTCTCCAAAGCCTTCAGGGCAACCTTAAGAACGTGCAATCCATCTTCACCAGATATCAAGGGTTCCTTGTTTTCCTTGATGCACTCTATGAAGTGCTCGATCTCGTTCTTTAAGGGTTCCCTTCTCTCGATCTTCGCTATTTTCTCCCATTCATCGTTGTATATTACGAGCTTCTGCTGGATGTAGTCTAGGTACGCTATCCCCTCCGTTCCAACGGCCGTCAACGTTCTCGTCTTATGTGGAGTTAACCAGTTCGTCTCTATTATCCCACTCTTTCCGTTTGAAAAACCGAGCATTATGAGCGCGTGATCTTCCACTCCAGCAGGATGCTTCACGTTTCCAGCCCTGGCGTATACCTTCCTAACCCTATCATTGAAGAGGTAGCTTATTACATCTATATCGTGAACCCCCAAATCTATTATTATCCCAACATCCCTGATCCTAATTGCCATTGGGCCCACTCTCTTAGCACTAATGGAGACAACTTCTCCTAGGAGGCCCTTCTCTATGCTCTCCTTGAGCTTGATGACGGCTGGATTGAACCTCTCTATGTGGCCAACCATTAGAATAACTTTATTCTCTTTTGCTACCCTAATCATTTCCCTAGCGCTCTCGATGCTCTCAGCTATCGGCTTCTCTACCAGGACGTTTATTCCCCTCTCCATGAATTCTATGGCCACCTGCTTGTGGAGGGACGTTGGAACCGCTATACTAACGGCATCTAGATCCTCCTTTGCGAGCTCCTTGTAGTCAGCGTACGGGATTGTGTTGAACTTCTTTGCAACCTCTCTAGCCCTTTCAAAGTTCACATCAGCAACTCCCACGAGCTCTACTTTCCCCTCTCTGGCCAATTCAGAGTAGACCCTTGCGTGATGAAACCCCATGTTTCCAACGCCTACAACGCCCACCCTGAGCATTAGGATCACCCAAGCTCTTCAAGCGTCCTAATTATGTAATTTATGTCCTCCTTACTGACAGCTGGATGCACTGGCAAGCTTAGAACTCTCTTGCTGGCCTCTATCGCATTGGGACAGCAATCCTTGGAGTAGCCGAGCCTTTGGTAGAGGGGCTGGTGGTGAACTGGCATGGGATAGTGCACGGCAGTTCCTATTCCTTTTTCCATTAACTTTTCCCTGAGCTCATCTCTCGTTAATGGAAAATCGTCTTCAACCCTTATAACATACTGGTGAAAGACGTGCTTAACCCTCTTATCAACGTAAGGCGGCGTCAACCCCTTAATCCTCTTTATTCCCTTTGTTAATAGTTCCGCGTTTTCAATTCTAATCTCGTTCCATTTGTCAAGCTTTCTGAGCTGGACTCTTCCGAGCGCTGCGGCGATATTGGTCATTCTAAGGTTGTAGCCGAGCTCCTCATGAAGGTATTTCTCTGTCTGCCCATGGTTCCTTATGAGCCTAGCTCTACGAGCGAGTTCATCGTCGTTAGTTAGAACCATTCCACCCTCTCCGGTTGTCATGTTCTTCGTTGGATAAAAGCTGAAGGCGGCTATGTCTCCGAAGGTTCCAACCTTCTGACCTTCAAACTCAGCTCCGTGAGCTTGTGCGCAGTCCTCGATGAGATATAGTTTGTAGTCCTCAGCTATTTCCTTAAAGGCCTTCATGTCTGCAGGTTGTCCGTAGAGGTGAACAACGATTATAGCTTTTGTCTTCTCGTTTATCTTTTCGAGAACCTCGTCCGGATCGAGGTTGTACGTCTTGGGATCTATATCTGCAAAAACCGGTTTGGCTCCCTGGAAAAGAATAGCATTTGCTGAAGCTATGAACGTGAAGGGAGTTGTTATAATTTCATCTCCTGGCTTTATCTTCAGTGCTTTTAAAGCTATATCCAAAGCTGCCGTTCCATTCACCACCGCAATTCCGTGTTTTACTCCTATGTAGCTGGCAAATTCCCTTTCGAAGGCTTCTACTTCCTTTCCATGGGCGAGCATCCCGCTCTTTAGGACTTCAATTACGGCATTAATCTCCTCTTCTCCGATTAAGGGCTTTGCAATTGGAATCATTTAGGACACCTATAGGTCTTTTTCTCTTAGATACCTTTGATAATCCTCTTTTTTAATCTTGACTTCCCTTCCACAGTGAGAACACTTAAAGATGACGTGCTCTTCATCTTCTCCAACTATCTTTTCCAGCTTCCTCCCGCAATAGCAAACGAAGCCCTTCAATCTTGCTGGGTTTCCATATACTAGTCCAAATGGGGGCACATCTTTGGTGACGACGGCTCCAGCTCCGACCATCGCGTACTCCCCTATCGTCACTCCACAAACGATGGTTGCGTTTGCCCCTATGCTTGCCCCCTTCTTAACCAAAGTTGGAACTACTTCCCAATCCTCGTTAAAGGATCTTGGATACAGGTCGTTTGTGAAGGTCATATGCGGTCCTAGGAAAACGTCATCCTCTATCTTTACTCCACGGTATACGCTAACCCCATTTTGTATCTTCACGTTGTCTCCAATTTCGACGCTAACGTCAATGTAAACGTCCTTCCCGATGTTGCAGTTCTTTCCGATCTTTGCTCCTTTCCTAATATGGGCGAAGTGCCAAATCCTCGTTCCTTCTCCTATTTCGGCTCCCTCCTCTACGACCGCGGTTGGATGAACAAAGTACTTTTTAGATCCATTACTCATAGTCAAGCACCGGAAAAATAATGTCAGATATTTAATAAAAAAATTATGGATACTTTTTAGAATCTAACTTCAATAGTTAGCATGTAATATGTTTTTAACATATTCTAAGAAACGTGAGTCAAGTGTGAGTTCGATGACCTTTTTATAGCTATCTATATTGAGGGGGATACTGTCAGGATAACTGGGGTATCACCTCCTGAAGCCATTCAGTCACATCACCAGGCGGTCCACCAAACCGAGAATGAATTCTAACAAAATTATA
>NZ_JASKLM010000059.1:0-10304 GCF_030153625.1 Pyrococcus sp.
TTATGATCAGGATTTCCCTCTGAAAACTCAATACAACCACCAATCAACCAAAAAACTTAAGTGCTTATAACCCTAACGATCTAATGGGAACTAGGGTTAATACATTAATTTTCAAATACAGATAGTAACATCTACAGAGGATGATGAAAATGATTAAAAAGCTTAGTAGGAGGAATTATCTATACGCTCGGTTTCATTCTAACCGTCATTAGGCCCCCAGTAGATAGAGTTGCCTGCATGACCCTCCCAGGGGGAGAAGTTTGCGAAGGAATTAATATGTTCTTCTTACTCCTTGAAACTGGAATTGTACTAGTAGGGGCTACCTTAATAACCCTCGGTCACAACTTCAAGAGCAAATGCAAGGAGAGAGGGTGGATTTTTCTTGCGGGTGGATTAGGAATAGGGTTCATTGGAGGATACTCAAGGATTTTAGAAGTAGCACTTTTTGGAGCTATGCTCGTAACTCTTGGTGTCATGGAGGTGAGAAAATGAAGGCCATTGTTGTTGAAGATCTTGAGAAAGACTACGGTAAAGTTAAAGCCTTGAAAGGCATATCTTTTGAAGTCAAAGAAGGAGAAATTTTTGGGCTTATCGGCCCTAATGGAGCTGGGAAAAGCACCACCCTCAAAATTCTAGCCACCCTACTCGTCCCAACTGGAGGTAGGGCAGAGATATTTGGATATGACGTTGTGGAAGAGGCTGAAGAAGTTAGAAAGTTAATAAGCTACCTTCCAGAGGAGGCGGGGGCATATAAAAACTTGACTGGGTACGAATATCTAGAATTCATGGCCAAACTTTACGCAAAAACTGGAAAAGATTATAAAAAGATGCTTGAGACAGGTGTAGAGCTCAGCGGGCTTGGAGAGAGGTTAAAGGATAGGATATCTACATACTCCAAAGGTATGACGAGAAAGCTTTTGCTTGCAAGGGCTTTAATGGTCGAACCAAAGCTTGCCATATTGGATGAACCTGCAAGTGGGCTAGACATAATCAACGCATACTCCATAAGACAGACAATAAAACAGTTCGCAAGGGAGAAAGGGATAACTTTCCTACTCTCAAGCCACAACATGCTTGAGGTCGAGTTCCTCTGTGATAGAGTGGCCTTGATAAACAAGGGTAGAATCGTGGAAATTGGAACTCCTAAAGAATTGAAGGAAAAATACAATGCAGAAAACTTGGAAGAGGTTTTCATGTCAATTGTAGGAGGGAAGAAAGTTGAGTGACTTTTGGGTTCTCGTAACGAAAGAGCTTAAAGATCTTCTGAGGGATAAAGGATTGATTTTTGGAATCATAATAGTTCCTCTCATCATATATCCCGCCCTGGGACAAATGCTACAGGTGGGATTTGAGCAGGCTCAAGAAGAAACTAAAGTCGTTCTTGTTAACTTTGATGAGGGAAGATATGGTAATTTACTTATCAAAGCCTTAGAAAGCGCACCCAACGTAACTGTAACAAAAATAGAAGCTAAAACCCTTGATGAAGCTCTCAAAAAAGCCCAGGATGAGGAATACAACATGATCGTAATAATTCCCAAGAACTTCTCTCAGGCCATAGAGAGTAATCAAAAGGCCAACGTTGAAATCTATGGAATAATCAAGGGGATAAGTGGAAATATGAGAGAAGCTATAAGCGAGGGTAGGATAAATGCAGTAATTTCAATTCTCAACGAATATCTCGCAAAGTTAAAGATAGAGAGAAGAATTGAAGGAGATCCAGAGGCAATTTTAAAGCCTATTGATGCAAAGCGCTATACAGTAATCAAGGGGCGCATCGTTGAAATCCCTCCATCTGTTGTATCAAATATAATAGCCTCTCAATCATTCTCCATGCCCCTAGTGATATTCATCATGATCATGCTAGTTGCTCAAATGTCCGCTGGGAGCATGGCCATGGAAAAGGAAAACAAGACATTGGAAACCCTATTAACGTTGCCCGTAAAAAGGATAACCATTGTAGCGGGAAAAATGGTGGGTACGGCGATAATTGGAATTATAGCGGCTATCTCCTACATGATCGGAATGAGGAATTACCTAGGGAAGTTAACCTCTTCAGCTCAAGTTAGCATTACACTTGAAGAGCTCGGCCTTAAAATAACTCCTCTCGGCGCAACACTATTCTTAATTATAATCTTTCTGACAATGGTATTCACACTAAGCTTTGCAATGCTTTTAGCTGTCTTTGCGGAGGATACAAAGACTGCAAATACTGTAGTTACCGCAGGAATAATGCCTCTAGCCTTTCCAACGTTCATACTAATGTTTGCAGACGTAAATACACTACCCACTGTTCTCAAATATCTCCTCCTCGGAATTCCCTTCAGCCACCCGATACTTGCGTCTAGAGCAATGCTCATGGAGGAATACTCCACGATGTACGTGAGTGCTGTATATCTAGGAATATTGTCGGCAGTGACGCTATTTGTAACGGCAAAATTCTTTACCACAGAAAAGCTTCTCACAGCAAAGCTTAGGTTCATGAGGAAGAAAGAGTAACTATTATGACGAAAAGTTTTTAAATTCATTTTTTAGGAATGCTAATGGGTTGCCCCGGTGGTGTAGCCCGGTCAAACATGCGGGCCTTTCGAGCCCGCGCCCCGGGTTCAAATCCCGGCCGGGGCACCAGAAGTTTACTATTCTTTCTTAAAACTTAAAACAAAAGGATAAACCAAATAAAAAGAAAAGCTAGATGTTCTCCCTCAAATCTATAATGTGCTCCAGTTCTGGACCCGTCTTTATTAAACCTACTGGAACTCCAACTCTCTCTTCAATCTCCTCAATAAACTCCTTTGCCTTCCTGGGAAGCTTATCGTAATCAGTAATTCCAAAAGCTTCCTTATCGTACTTATCCAGCATTGTAACAGCGAGCATTGTGGCACCGTTAATTCTAGCAGCGTATCTAGCCATCTCAAAGTCAAACCATCCTACCCTCCTTCTCCTCCCAGTAACAGTTCCATACTCGATCAATCCAAGCCTATCCGCTTCTTCCATTGGCATCTCCGTGGGGAAGGGGCCAGCACCTACCCTCGTTGGGAAGCTCTTAAAGACAACTATCACATCATCAACTCTCGTAGGCCCTATTCCGACATCACTTGCAACTGCAGAAGCTGTAGTGTCCTTTGAGGTAACATAGGGATAAGTCCCATAGTAAAGACTCAAGCCAAATCCCTGGGTTCCCTCCACTAAGACTAGTGCCCCCTCATCTAATGCATCATTGACCTCTGCAGCAACATCCGTAAGATAAGGCTCCAACTCTTTAATGTCCTTTGCCTGCTTTGCCACCCTCATAACCCTGTCAGCATTAGCAGGCCCACATCCACTTCCGGTTGTTCCTATGGTCCCGTGAAGATACTCACTTTTTCTGTCCATTTCCTTGTGCTTTGGCTCGATTATTGCACACCTGTAATCTATTCCAACTCTCTCAGCAACATTGAAATCTTTTAAGTGCTCGAGCTCGTAGAAGAAGACCTCAGGGTCAACTAAAACTCCAGCCCCTACAAGAAGTCTAGCCTTTGTCTGCATAAACCCAGTGGGTAACTGTCTCACAGCATATTTCTTTCCATTTATAAATACGCTGTGCCCTGCGTTTGTTCCAACGCCACCCCTTGCTATGATCTCTGGTTCATCGTGAAGTGCAAGATAAGCTATTATTGACCCCTTTCCCTCATCTCCCCACTGTCCACCAACAACAATTACACTTGGCATCGTTCTTACCCAAAGCTAAGTCAATAACCCCCTTAAAACACTTACGGAATAAACATTTTTACGTCAAATAAATGATGACCACCAATCATTTATAACTAAACTTATGAAGAATAAGAAGGGAAGGGAAAGCATGAGAATTCTCCTAGTAGGTCATTACCCTCCTCACAAAGGTGGCGTGGCTAGGCATGTTAAGCAGTTAAAGGAGTGCCTAGAAAAGAGGCACGAAGTATATGTGCTCACATATGGCACCGTGGCCGTTGAGAAAGAAAACGTATATGCAGTTAAGGTTCCAAACATCTTTGGTATAAGGGGCACCTCCTTTGCATTGTTAGCGTCAAAGAAGATTGTCAAGCTTCATGAGAAGTATCACTTCGATTTGATTCATGCCCACTATGTTGGAACCACAAGCTTTGCGGGAGTCCTTGCAAAGAGAAAGACAGGGGTTCCACTGGTAATTACGGCCCATGGAAGTGACTTAGAATTCATGTCTCGGCTTCCCTTGGGAGGATACTTTGTTAAAAAATCCCTTACAGAAGCAGATCACGTAATTGCTGTGAGTCATTACTTAGCGAAAAAAGCTTTAGAGATTGGAGCACCTAGAATTTCAGTAATTCCAAACTGGACCGAGTTGAGTGGAGAAAGCGAGAAAAAGTACATACTCTTCCTGGGAAGAGTTGCAAGTTACAAAGGTATTGAAGATTTCATAGAGCTTGCAAAAAGGTTTCCAAGAGAAGAATTTGTCGTTGCGGGAGATGGGCCACTTCTCACAAAACTTAAAGCGAAAAGTCCACCCAACGTCAAGTTTTTAGGCTATGTCCCAGCGGAGGAAGTGCTTAAAAAAGCAAGAGTCTTAGTGCTACCTTCAAAGAGGGAAGGGTTTGGATTGGTTGTGATTGAAGCAAACTCATTTAAAGTCCCAGCACTAGGAAGGAACGTAGGGGGAATTAGAGAACTGATAAGATTTTCAAAGAACGGCTACCTCTTTGATGATCTTGAAGAAGCTATCACATATTTAGAGGCACTTTTAATACCAAAAGTAAACGTAAAGTTAGGTTCTATAGGGAAGAGAGTTTCCAAAAAGTATTCCCAGGAAAAGATGTGCAAAAGAGTCGAAAAAATATACAGAGAGGTGATCTCATGACGATAGTAATAAACATGCGAGAGAAATTAGATGAGAGAAAGCTGAGGGTTGCAGCTAGGTTAATAAGAGAAGGAAAACTTGTCGCCTTCCCCACAGAGACTGTGTATGGTCTTGGAGCTGATGCATTGAATGAAAAAGCTGTAAAAAGAATATTTGAAGCCAAGGGGAGACCAGCGGACAACCCTTTGATAGTTCATATAGCTGACTTCTCCCAGGTTTACGAGCTAGCCAGGGAAGTCCCAGAAGAAGCTAAAATGCTAGCCAAAAAATTCTGGCCTGGCCCACTAACTATCGTTCTTCCCAGGAGGGAAATAGTTCCCGATGTGACCACTGGAGGCTTAGATACGGTTGCAATAAGAATGCCAAAAAATGAGATTGCCCTAAAGCTGATAAAGCTAAGTGGAAGGCCAATTGCAGCTCCCTCAGCAAACATTAGCGGAAAACCCAGTCCAACTACCGCAGAGCACGTGGTGGATGACTTCTATGGAAAGATAGAGTGCATAATAGATGGAGGGGAAACCAAGATAGGAGTGGAGTCAACTGTTATAGATTTAACGGAATGGCCCCCTGTACTTCTAAGGCCTGGGGGCTTGCCCTTAGAAGAAATTGAGAAGGTCATTGGAGAGGTGAGAATCCACCCGGCAGTATTTGGGAAAAAGGTTGACGTTGCAAAGTCTCCGGGAATGAAGTACAAGCACTATGCCCCCGATGCAGAGGTAATAGTCGTGGAAGGGCCTAAAGAGAAAGTTAGAAGAAAAATTGCCGAGCTGGTTGAAGAGCTCAAGAAGAAAGGAAAGAGAGTGGGCGTAATTGGTTCAGAAAGCTATAACGCCGACGAATTTTTCTACCTGGGGGAGACTGTGGAGGAAGTGGCAAGAAATCTCTTCAAAGCATTGAGGTACATGGACAAGGCAAAGGTGGACATAGTTCTAGCGGAAGGAGTTGAGGAAAAGGGACTTGGACTAGCTGTAATGAACAGATTGAGAAAAGCTGCTGGGTACAAAATCATTAAGGTTGATTGAGATGCACTTCATCAAACATTTTGGAGAGGAGCTAATTGCCCTAAGCAATGCTCCCCATAGGGGAGGTCTTACCAAGGCAATGGGTTTCTTCTTCATGAAAGTTGAGAAGAACTACAGGGGAGACTACAAGAGGGATTGCCTGGAATTTGAAAGGAAAAACGGGTTGAGAGGTTTTGTAGGCTTTATGACAGCGGTGGATATAGAGAAAGTTATAGCAGTAAGAAAAGTAGGGAACGTTGAGGTTTATTTAACTGCAGGAATTTCAAATCCCGCAATAGCTGGAGAAGAACCAAAACCTTGGAAACCTGGGACGATAAATATGGCCATTGTTGTTAATGAAGGACTAACAATAGGAGCCATGACTAATGCAATAATGACTGCCACTGAGGCAAAAACTTACACGCTCCTCAAGCTGGGATATAATGCCACTGGAACAACCAGCGATGGTATTGGAGTCTTTGCCAGGCCAGGGAATGTTGAGTGGGCAGGAACTGCAACAAGGCTAGGATTTGAAATCGGAAAGGCCGTGAGAGAAGCCTTAGAGGAAAGCATAAAGAAATGGGAGAAAATGAATAGATTTCTTTAGGGGCCTTTCAGAACTTATAATCACTTAGAGGAGATAAGCTTTCTGTAGAGCTCTTCAACTTTCCCAACAACATCTTCTGGAGAGAAACCGGCCCTAACTGCAAGCCAAGTAGCTCCTCCTGCACCTACTCCCTCCTTCACGTATCCCTTTTCATAATCTCTTAAACCCTTAAACTCGGTCTTTGAAAAGTCCAAATCTGCTGCGTAACTTATTATTCCAATTTCCCTAGCAGTTTTGATGAAGGTAGCACTCTTGTCCTGCACAACCCATCTAGTAGTGGCTATCATAAACCTGTTCAGATCCTCTCCAACTCCTTTCAATATTGCCGCCACTGCAAGCATTTGGGTTCCCCCAGCTAACACTATATCGCCTTTAAATCCTAAGGACACCCCAACGACAGTTGCCAACATTGGATCACCTAACTGGCGGAGAGCTTCCAGGGGATTTTCCTTAAGTCCACCAAACTCTATTCCAGCCCTCTTAAACCCTTCTTCAATGACCTTTCTCTTTAACTCCTGGGGATTATTGGGAGAGGCCGAGCTTGTTCTCCCCTCATACCCTAAAGCCCAAAGAACCGCCTGGGCTGTTGTCGTTCCCCCAGGCGTAGATTCTCCAATGACAAGTTCTTCAACCCCACTTTTCTCCAATTCTTGCCCAAGAAGTTTAGACCTCTCAATTATTTCCTCAACTTCTGGAAGAGCAGGTTCTCGCCTAAAATCCCTACCAACTATGGAACTTATATGAACGTGAAGAACCTTTGGAGCTAAATAAGTTCCTCCCCTAACCACCAAAATCGGGAAATTTGCCAACTCTCTAGCGGCTTTAGTTATTATCGCCGGCGTAGGGTGCCCTTCAGGAGTAACTGGAATGGCATCTATTATCTTAGGCTTATCGTAGAAGAGGTATTCAGCATCAGCTGGAGGAGTGTACTTCGTAAGTTCAGGTGTAGCTCCAGCCACGCTAATCCCCGGAATTAGGCTAATTTCAGTATTTCCAAGAACTAGAAGGAACAATGACTTCATCAAACCACCGATGGATTTTTTATCCATTAATTTAAAATTGTTGTGATGACAAGGGTGTACCACATAGTCAAGTTCCAAGATGGAAGTGCATACGTCCTCTTTGACGGGTGCAACTGGAAATGCAAGTACTGCGTATGGAGGGAAGTGACACGATGGAACCTCTGTCTACCGGAGGAGACAAGGAAAAAGTTAGATTACATGTGGAAGGAAAGGAAGGTCAGATATCTAACTGTTGAAGAAGTACAAGAGATTCTAGAAAAGGAAAAAGTAAAGGCAGCATTTCTTGGAGGAGGAGAGCCAACACTTGACCCAGAACTAAAGCCTCTAATAAAATCGCTTACCAAGAAAGGGATAAAGATCTGGCTTATAACAAATGGAGAAGGGTTGGATGATGAAATTGTTGAGATTGTCCATGGAATAACCTTTAGCATAAAGGCTCTCGATGAAGAGTTGCATAAAAAGCTCACAGGGGTATCTAACTCAAAGGTTCTGGAAAATTTCAAGAGATATGCAAAGACTGGAAAGGTTGTTGCTGAGACCGTGTATGTCCCAGGGTTCGTCGAATGTGAAGAGATCATGAGAATAGCAGAATTCATAGCTTCAATAAATCCGAACATGACCTTAAGGATAGATCCCCTAGTTCAAGGCACGAATTTAGACGAAGTTGATAACTGCATAGAGAAGGTAAAGAACATTGTCAATGCATACAGGATAAAGGTAAAAGGAGAGATAAGGCCGCCCAAACTTCTCTACCCGGTGGTGTGAGAGATGGGGAAAGCTTTAATGATTCAAGGAACGATGTCAGGAGTAGGAAAATCTTTAATAGCAATGGCACTCTGTCGTATATTCTCAGACTTGGGCTACGATGTTGTCCCGTTTAAAAGCCAAAATATGAGTCTAAACTCGGCCCCCAGCATAGAAGGAGGAGAGATAAGCAGAGCTCAATACCTCCAGGCCATAGCTTGTAGAAAAAAGCCAAGCATAAAGTTTAACCCAATCCTGCTCAAGCCCGAGGGCAATATGAAAAGTCAAGTCGTATTCCTTGGAAAACCTATTGGGAGTGTTTCTGCTAGAGATTACATGCTTTCAAGGAAAGTAGAGTTATTTAGGAAGTCAATGGAAGTGTTGAGGAATCTCATGAAAAAGCATGACCTCGTTATAATAGAAGGTGCCGGAAGCCCCGTAGAGATTAACTTAAAGGATTATGACATAGCTAACATGAGGGTTGCGAGAGAAGTTAATGCCCCAGTTATTTTAGTGGCAGACATCGACAGGGGAGGGAGCTTTGCCCAAATAGTGGGAACTATGGAACTGCTCAACGAAGAAGAGAGAAACCTTGTGATGGGATTCATATTCAACAAATTCAGAGGAGATCCCAGCTTACTTTATCCAGGCTTTGAATTCCTGGAGAAAAAGTATGGAAAGCCCGTTCTAGGTGTTGTTCCCTACATCGACCACAGGCTTCCAGAGGAAGATTCACTAACTAAGTTTCCCAAGGTTAAGGGAGAAGTTCACGTTCAGATAATAAAACTCCCCCACATAAGCAACTTCACGGACTTTGAGCCTTTACACTGGGCCAATGGAGTTGACTATGTAACAAGGGCTGAGGAAATAGAGGGGGATGTAATAATAATCCCAGGGAGCAAGAATACAGTTGGGGATTTGATTTGGATGAGGGAGAATGGAATTGAAGATGCAATTATTGAAGCCCACCGTGAGGGTTCTTTCGTTGTTGGAATTTGCGGAGGATTTCAAATGCTAGGAGAGAAAATTGTCGATAACGTAGAGTCCAAACGGGGGGAGGTTAAAGGAATTGGCCTTTTACCATCAAAGACGATCTTTGCAAGGAAAAAGAGAACAAATCATCTGAAGGCCGAAGTCCTATGGGAGCCTGCCAAAGGAATGGAAGTGGAAGGGTACGAAATTAGATTTGGAAGATCTATCACAAAAAGGCCGTTTTCGGTCATTAAGTGGGTAAACAGGAGAAGAGTGGAAGAGTTCGAAGGTGCGGTGGGGGAGAGGGCCTTTGGAACTTACTTGCACGGAATATTCCATAACTTTGAGTTTACAGAGGTATTTCTAAATCTGATAAGGAGAGAGAAGGGACTTGAACCAATAAAAATTCAGGGATGGAGTATTGAAAATGAGATCGATAGATTTGCAAAGATCGTTCGTGAGAGTATAGAAATAGATTACATTACCGAATTCCTCGGCCTTTAATTATTTTTGCTATCCTCTCCGCAAGCTCCAGCTCCCTGGGAGTGTTCACATTGAGGGCTAAGAGGGGATTTGAAAAAACGAAGAATCTTTCTCCTCCCGGGGCAACACCATTAATCCCAACTATAGCATAGCCCATATAAGAGTAAGGCGTTAAGTCTTTGGGAACAATTTCCAAAGGCAAAACTCCAGTTAGGCTCACCTTTCCATCAAACTCTTTAAGTAGGGAATATACGTCAGAGGCCTTGACAAAGGGTACATCTGAGGATAGACTTACGAAGGGGCCAAGTTCCCTTATCAACCATTGAACATCCTCCACATATCCTCTTCCTGGAGTTTCAAGAAATTCGATACCTTCCCTTAGACAAAGCTCCCTCGTCCTAGGAGTATGCTTCGACAAAGCTACCAAAACCTCTCCAACAGTCTCAGCCTGCTCATAGATCCAGAGAAGCATCTCCTTCCCTGCTATCTTTAGAACAGGTTTTTCTCTTCCCATCCTACTGGATCTCCCACCGACACTGTCAGGATAAGCAGTGGGACGTTAGGTTTAAGTTTCTGATACCTCTTCAGAAAAGGGGAGAGAAATGAGGACTGAAACCATTATTTACTTA
>NZ_JASKLM010000060.1:0-10152 GCF_030153625.1 Pyrococcus sp.
TCTAGAGCTAATACGACTCCATGGAGAATTGCCTCTGGCCTAGGTGGACATCCTGGGACAAAGACGTCTACTGGGATTATCCTGTCAAGTGGGGCATTTGTAAATGGGCTTTCATAGAAGACGCTTCCTCCAGTTGGGCAGGCTCCAATGGCTATTACTATCTTGGGATCTGGTGTTTGTTCATACACTAGCTTTACTCTCTCGAGGCTTTGGTTTGTAACTGGACCGGTGACTAAAAGAATGTCGGCATGTCTTGGACTTCCCACTAGCTTTACTCCAAATCTTTCCGCATCATATCTTGGAGTTAATGCTGCGATTATCTCAATGTCACATCCATTACATGAACCTGAGTTTACGTGAAAGACCCAGGGGGACCTTCCAATGAACTTACATAGTTGGGCAATTCTCTTCTCCAACCTTTTTCTCTCCGAATTGTTAGTCAAATTATCACCCCCTTAGTAGGAGTATAACGAGGATAAATGCAGTTGTCATTAGGAGATAGCTGACATAATCGGGCAGTAATCCAGTATGGTCATTTTTTAGCGTGGCAAAGAACTTCTTCACACCATTTACAAGTCCCCACATTGTGTTTCTTCCTGTGTAGTATCCTTCAAGATGCTCGAATCCTGGGATTACTTTTTCTGGATCCTCACCACTTATGAATATTTTTGTTCCTTCTCCCACTTCCCTTGTTCCCATTCCACTCTTCTTGGCCCATAAGTTCAATAGATATGCAAGTATTAGGCCAATGATAAATACGATGATAAAATAGAGGGGATCCCAGTATCCAAACATTTCATCCACCTCCCATTAAGGATGAAATATAGTCAATTACATCCCAAAGGGCTCTCGCTGTTGGAACCATTATTCTGTCACTTATTTGCCATGGGAAGAAGCCCATGACTATTATTGTCACTACAAGAATTATCATTGGAAGCATCATAGCTATTCCTGGGTCTCTTGCATTCGTGACCTTTTCACTTGGCCTTCCGAAGAATGTGAATAATGCCCTTACATAGGCTGCTGTACAAAACACTGTCCCAATGACAGCAATTGCACCTAATATTGGATTGAACAGAGCTGAGCTTTCGTAGATAAGCCACTTACTTGCAAATCCATTTAGAGGAGGTAGACCAACAATTGCAGCTGCTCCAATCAGAAAGGCAAAGGTTGTTTTTGGCATCGTCTTTGCCAATCCGCTCAGCTCGTTCATGTTTCTAGTTCCAATTTCGTGAATGACAGCACCTGCAACAAGGAAGAGGAGTGCCTTCATTAGCGCATGATTTACAGTGTGGTATATTGCACCTGCCAATGCTATTTCACCTACTCTAGTTCCATAAGCCACCATTCCTATTCCGAGTCCCAGGAGAATGTAGCCAATCTGTCCCACTGAAGAATATGCGAGCAGTCTCTTCAAGTCTTCTTGCACAACTGCCATTGCGTTTCCAACTATTAGAGTAATGCATGCGAAGATTATTATTATCCACCCTATTGTCCCAAGATTTATCGTTGGAGAGAATATGCTGAACACTATCCTTGCTATTGCGTAAATTCCTCCTATCTTAATTACGAGACCTGAAAGCATTGCTGAGATTGAGCTTGGAGCGGCTGGGTGTGCATCTGCTAGCCACATGTGAACTGGAGCAGCACCACTCTTGAAGAGTAATCCACCTATGAAGAGGGCAAGGGCAACTTTCGCTACTATTGTTGGGTTTTCCGCAATCTTTACAGCAAGATAACCCATGGTAAGTGTTCCATATTGCCCATAGAGAAGGGCTATCCCCAGAAGAACAAAGCTACTTGCCAATGACCCTGCAAACATGTACTTTATGCCGGCTTCAATTCCTTCCCATGTGTCATTCCTGAATGCAACAAGTGCATAGCTTGCGATGCTCATTATCTCTAGGAAGACATAGAAGTTGAATATATCTCCAGTTATCGCTATTCCGAGCATCCCAAGCTCTAGTATTAAGATTAGGGTGTAGAACTTCTCTAGTCCAGTGTCGTGCTTCATATACTCAATAGAGTATATGACCGCTAGGAAACTAACGAAAGTCACTATTAGAACCATTAGGGCCCCAAACTTGTCAACTTCCCAGACTATTCTAATTGGGAACGTTGCTTTTCCAAAGGGATTTGGTGCTCCTAACGTATAGACTATTGTCCCTTTGCTCCAGACTTCTCTAAAGACTTGTATTCCGACAATGAGGGTTGCAAAACTTATCATAGACGCCCAAATTTCCTTTGCTTTGCCCTTTAGTAGGCTCACTATAGGCATTGAAAATGCCCCTAAGAGGGGAATGATAATGATGAATGGTAACCAGGTCATCCTCTCAACCTCCTAAGCTTTGTTACATCCAAAGTTCCATAATGCCTGTATGCGTTGACAGTAAGGGCAATAGCTAAGGATAGCACACATACTCCAATAACTATGCTTGTGAGAACTAATGCTTGGGGAATTGGAGCCACCATCGCTCCTCCTTCATACCCGGTGTATATTGGGGCAGTTGGAGGTATTCCGTTTTCCATTCTGTATCCTTCACTTATCAGGAGAAGGTGTATTCCGGAGTCAATTAGGTTGAGAGCAAGTACTAATTTAATCAAGTTCCTCTTGTAAAGTAAGGCGTAAATTCCTAGTAAAATCATAATTGTTGCCGTTAGATATTGAAATGCGATCATGACTTCCACCTCCTAAATACGCTGAGGGCAAATAGAGCTGATACTAGGCCTGTGAACACCTTCAGCCCAACCCCCAAGTTCATTATGGGGAGGAATCCTGCAGACAGAAGAGTCCCAGGAGAGCTATTGAAGATGGGTCCTTCGTGCCATAGAATGTTGTAGAAGAATGCCACACTTAAACCTAGCATTGCTGCTCCCAGGAAGACTAAACCGCCAAGTCCTTCGAGCGCTGAGTATAGATTTTTGTTTATCTTTTCTTTCGCGGCTTTAACTCCAAAGGCGATCAGGAATAGCACTCCAGCTCCGGCTATAGTTGCTCCTCCCTGGAATCCACCACCTGGGGTAAGGTGACCATGCGTAACTATGTAAGCTCCGAATATTCCTATGAAAGGTATCAAAGCCCTCGCGTTAGTTCTAACTATAACTCCCATATCTTCATTCATTCTCCTCCCTCCTCCAGGGTCTTAAGAGTGCCACTGCACCTGCTATGGCCGTAAAGAGAACAGTAGCTTCACCCAAGGTATCGTATCCTCTGTAGTCAAACACTATGTCCGTGACTATGTTTGTTCCCCCCACTTCCTCAATTCCATGTTCAATGTAATAGTTGTCTGTGTATCTGTATTTTAGCCAGTCCTCTCCTCCAACTCCAAACTTTATCCCGTATTCTGGGCTTAGGGCCACCAAAAGGCTAGCAAATATTACAAGCAATGAAAGGAATCCTAAAGCTCTTTTCATGGGGCTTCACGCTCCCATCTCTCTGTTTTTGAGATGGCATACATAACCAAAGCAGTAACAACCCCAGCCCCAACTGCAGCTTCAGCTATGGCAACATCTGGAGCGTGGAGCATGTAGAATTCCAAGCTCAAGAGTAGGCTCATGGCTGCAGAAGCCAATACTGCAACAAGGAGGTCTCTTGTAACGATCATTAAGACTGAGGAAAGTATAATTCCTCCCAATACGATGAACTGAATAATCATGTCAAGATTCATTTTTCTCACCCCTTTCTTTTTCGAGATATGCATCAACAACAGCTCTCTTTGGTAGATACCCTGTCTTGTGTGCTGCCTTTGCTATTGCGTGGGCACCAACTGGGTTAGTTAATAGCAATGCTAACATTGCAACAAAGCTGTGTATTGCCATCTGGAGGTACTTTGGATTTCCTGTGGCTTGAAGTTTCACTATTGCGTGTGTTATGACAGCTAAAGCGGCGAAGATCGTTCCGAAGGTTGTACATTTTGTTGCTCCATGAAGCCTTGTATAAACGTCCGGAAATCTGTGGAGGGCTATGCTCCCAAGCATGTTAAAGGTAACACTAATTCCCAGGAATGCTATTATGAGATAATATGCAATCATTGCAATCCCCCCTGCAGATATTTTGCTATAACAAGGGTTCCGACATAGCTTAGAAGAGCGTATACTATCGCTATGTCAATGTATATTGCTCTTTCATAAGCTGCCCCCAGGAGAAGCATTATCGCAACAATGAGGGTGTTTAGCGTATCGACCGCAACAACTCTATCTGGGACTGTGGGGCCTAAGGCTAGTCTGATGAATGTTATGATTCCGGCAATTCCTATTAGGAGAGTTGCATAAAAGAATATCATGCCCCTAACCTCCTAGCCCATTTTTCAAATGGTCCAGAGACGGGTTCTGAGTTTTCAGGCCATTCTAAACCTTCTGGAATGTTTATCCAGTGAACGTAGAGAGCTTTCTCCTCTGGGCATGCTTCAACGGTTAGGGTACCTGGGGTGAGGGTTATTGAGTTGGACAAAATTGTGTACTGAGCATCGTTCTCTAACTCTACTGGAACTCTAACAATTCCGGGCCTTATTTTCCCTGTGATAACTCTGTAAGCGACATCTAAGTTTGCTTTTACCATTCCCCAGAATAGGACAGGAGCATAAGCAACAAATAGTATCCATTTTACTGGATTTAAGAACCGTGAGGCTTTTTCTCCGATAATGTTTCTGGTTGAATACCCTACTATTGAGGCAAATATCAGTCCAGCTATGAGTTCCTGGGTACTCCATAGCATTCCTTTACTCCCTGCTGTTAAAACAAGCCAGAGGAAGTAAGCCCATATAAATGCTGTTATGAAGGACATCGCCAAACCTCCTTAACATTTGGTTTGAAACGGTATTTTAGTGCCATATTTTCCTCTCTCCAAATTCGTATTGGCTTTGAAACATTAAAAAGGTTTTTTGAAGCATTGAATTGAAAATAAAGGTATTTAACTTTTGGTTTATAACATATGTTTTATGGAATTACTCACAAATGTTCCAAAATGCTTTTAAGTAGGCACCACCAAGTTAGGGCAGGAGGTGAGGACATGTTCAGTTTAGGAGGATTAACAAAGAGTAGTGTTGATACTAGCAAAGTATGGGATGTTATTATCATCGGAGCTGGTCCAGCTGGATACACAGCAGCAATTTATGCTGCAAGATTTGGACTTGATACACTCATCATCACAAAAGATCTTGGTGGAAATATGGCATTGACAGACCTAATAGAAAATTATCCAGGATTTCCAGAAGGGATAAGTGGAGCAGAGCTTTCAAAAAGAATGTACGAGCAAGTAAGGAAGTATGGGGTAGATGTAATTTTTGATGAAGTAGTAAGAATTGACCCAGCCGAATGTGCATATTATGAAGGACCATGTAAGTTCACAATAAAGACTGCAAACGGTATGGAATATAAGTCGAGAACTGTGATAATAGCCGTTGGAGCAGAACCAAGGAAATTAAACGTCCCAGGAGAGAAAGAGTTCACTGGTAGGGGAGTTAGCTACTGTGCTACCTGTGATGGCCCTCTATTTGTTGGTAAAGAGGTAATTGTTGTTGGTGGAGGAAATACTGCCTTACAGGAGGCTCTATATCTTCACAGTATAGGAGTTAAAGTTACCTTGGTTCACAGAAGAGATAAATTCAGGGCAGATAAGATACTTCAAGATAGATTTAGGGAGGCAGGAATTCCTGCGATACTTAACACCGTTGTTACTGAAATTAGAGGAAAAGATAAAGTGGAAAGTGTAGTTCTGAAGAACGTTAAGACAGGAGAAACATTCGAGAAAAAAGTTGATGGTGTGTTTATCTTTATCGGATACGAGCCAAAGACAGACTTTGTAAAACATCTGGGGATCACTGATGAATACGGCTATATAAAGGTAGATATGTACATGAGGACAAAGGTTCCTGGTATATTTGCAGCAGGAGACATCACAAATGTTTTCAAGCAGATTGCAGTTGCAGTGGGACAAGGAGCCATAGCTGCCAACTCTGCAAAAGAATTCCTAGAGAACTGGAACAAAAAGGATGT
Organism: Pyrococcus sp.; assembly: GCF_030153625.1. NCBI lineage: Archaea > Methanobacteriati > Methanobacteriota > Thermococci > Thermococcales > Thermococcaceae > Pyrococcus > Pyrococcus sp. Next base: position 5,995 of record NZ_JASKLM010000060.1, read on the forward strand.
TGAGTAATTCTTCTCCTGGTCTTCCTTATTTTTCGAAAATTTTTCGAACAAAAGTGCTCATTTTCGAGCTTAAGGTTAAAAGTGTGCTCATCCACTATTTCCTGGTGATGAAATATGGAGTTAAGGCCAAATGTTAAAGAAATCCCAGGTCCAAAGGCGAGAGAAATAATAGAGAAACACCACAAATACATGGCAACTACCACCAATGATCCCAATGAGTACTTCTTAGTTATTGAGAGAGCGGAGGGAGTTTACTGGATTGATGTGGATGGAAATGTAATCCTCGACTTCTCTTCAGGAATTGGTGTTCTCAATGTTGGATTAAGGAATCCTAGGGTTGTTGAGGCCATAAAGAAGCAGTTGGACTTAGTTCTTCATGCTGCTGGAACAGACTACTATAATCCATATCAAGTTGCCTTGGCAGAAAAGCTTGTTCAAATAACACCTGGAGATTTCGAGAAGAAAGTATTCTTGAGCAACAGTGGAACTGAGGCCAACGAGGCAGCACTAAAGATAGCAAAGTGGTCCACAAACAGAAAGATGTTCATTGCATTTATAGGGGCATTCCACGGAAGAACTCATGGAACAATGAGCCTCACCGCTAGTAAGCCCGTTCAGAGGAGCAGGATGTTCCCAACAATGCCTGGTGTTGAGCACGTTCCTTATCCAAACCCATACAGAAATCCCTGGCACATTGATGGTTATGAGAACCCAGACGAACTCATAAATAGAGTTCTGGAGTACATAGAGGAATATCTCTTTAGTCACTATGTTCCAGCAGAAGAGGTTGCAGGAATAGTCTTTGAGCCAATTCAGGGAGAGGGTGGTTACGTCGTTCCCCCAAGGAACTTCTTCAAGGAACTAAAGAAGCTGGCTGACAAGTACGGCATACTCTTAATTGATGACGAGGTTCAAATGGGAATTGGTAGAACTGGAAAGATGTGGGCAATTGAGCACTTTGGAATAGCCCCAGATATCATCACTACAGCAAAGGCTCTTGGTGGAGGCATTCCAATTGGAGCTACAATCTTCAGAAAGGATTTGGACTTTGGAGTTAGTGGAGTGCACAGCAATACCTTTGGAGGAAATGCCGTAGCCGCAGCAGCTGCACTTGCAGTAATGGAGGAGTTGGAGAATGGATTGTTAGAGAATGTCCAGAAATTAGAGCCCCTGTTCAGGGAGAGACTTGAAGAAATGAAGGAGAAGTATGAGATCATAGGAGATGTCAGAGGTATAGGCCTTGCATGGGGTGTAGAATTCGTAAAGGACAGAAAGACCAAGGAATATGCAACTAAGGAGAGAAATGAAGTAGTAGTTGAGGCTCTTAAGAGAGGTCTAGCATTGCTAGGGTGTGGAAAGAGTGCCATAAGACTAATTCCACCACTAATAATCAGCGAAGAGGAGGCCAAGATAGGACTTGACATATTTGAGGAAGCAATAAGGGTAGTCAGTGAGAGGTATGGATATAAGATCCACTAGTCTCTTCTAAACTTTTCTTTGATTCTACATATTTTTTCTTATCTAATGGAAAATTATTGGCGTTTTCGAGTAGAGCATTAATAAATTCGGCCTGTTCTTTGCTCCAAATTTCGTTAGGAGTTCTCTTTAACTACTCAACAATAGAGCTTTATGTATTCTATCCTCTCACTCATTTCTCTATTCAATTGGATTCACCCCTAATTTTTTGCAGAATCTTTTGAGTTTTTCTCTATCTATAACATCTTTAAATAGCTCATAAAGGAAATATGCGTCTTCATAGTCCTTATCACTTCCTAGATAAAGTTTGTATGCTATCTGAAGTTCTATTGGTGGAATATAAACGTTTAATTTTCCTGCTTTAACGAGGATCCTTTCTTTCAGGGCTATTAAGTGAATTTCATTTTCTTGGAAACTTTACTTCAAGATTTGGGAATATTTTGCCCTTTTTTGATATCCTTAAGGGCAAACCTTCTTGAAGCATTTCATAAAGGTCTTTGGGATTGTCTCCATTTAAGAATTCAAAATTAGAGGAGATGAAGTCATTATATAATTTTTTGAATTTTTCAAATGATATTCTGGCAATTATTGTATCTATATCTTCGGTTCCTCTTGCTCTCTTGAAGGAACTTAATGTTCATGGAGTCCTCCCCTTTATATGTATCCAAATTTTTCTAATATGTGGTATATTGCCTCTGCTCCTCCTTTTCCATATTCATTTTGTGTTATATAATCTGCATTTTCTTTAAGAATTTTCGGAGCTTGGGCAACGGCAATTCTGTACCCAACAACTTTGAAAGCGTCAAGATCATTTTCTCCATCTCCAACATGAGCAACTTCTTTTGGATTTAGCCCCAGTAGTTCACACGCCTTTTCTATTCCACTTCCTTTATTTATCCAAGGCTTCTTCACATGGATTGCAAATCCTGAATCAACGGCCACTAAATTTAAGTTGAGCTCCTTAATGAGCTTTCTTACCGTTTCAACATCTATCGTCTCTCTCATAATCACTAAACCTGCTCTTCTGTCTGGCATTGTGTGACTAGTTTTTACGTTGGGAAACCTCTTCTTTAGCTCACCCCAAAGTATCCATTCTTCATCCATACTAGTTAGGAAAATTCTTTTCTTTTTGTAAGAAATTGCTCCTCCATCTTCAGCAACCACAGGTCCAGAAGTTCCTATTAAGATGCTTGCAGCCTCCGCAAATTGAACCGTATTGCCAGTTACTAGCATAATTGGAACTCCAAGACTTTCCGCTTTTCTTATTGCTTGTAATGCCTCTTCATGAATCATTCTATTCGGATAAGTGATCGTCCCATCAATGTCTAAAGAGATTGCTTTTATCTTCATTCTCTCACCCCTCTGATCTAATAATCTAAAAACTTTTAAAATAATTGGGGAAAGCAAGAGTGGAACCGTGGTCGATGAACTGAAACCGGTGACGGGAGTAGGTTAGGCCACGGTTCTTTGGGGTGATGGCGCCCGCCCGGGGCTTCGAGCCCGAACCGCCTCCCGTTGGGAGGCTGATGGCGCCTATTCTGTAGAACTTGAGGGAGGTGGCAATATGGGCTCGAAGCTCTCTAGGTACATAAATTTGGAAAAGGTTTTGAACTATATTGAGAAAAGGCGTCATGAGGATGGAGGTTACTGTTTTGTCTCCCAACTTGATGATACAAACATAAATGATACCTACTATGCCGTAAAGATATATTCACTCCTGGGAATTGAAGTTCCAGAAAAAGAAAAGACAATTGAGTTCCTTTATAGCTCAGCCAAACCACAGGCTGCTACTGTTGCTATTGCCATGGCAGTTGAGGCGCTTTCAATTTTAGGAGCTAAGAACTTGGCAGAGGAGAAAATGAATCTATTGTTCAAAAAATATAATCCCATGGAGGATAAGTTTGCAGTAGGTCTTGGAGGGAGTGAGGAGTTTGGTACAGCAACACCTTTGGAGGCAACTTATTGGGTAATGAGAGCTATGAAGGCAGTAAACTACAATCCCTCTAATGAAATGAGAAAGGGAATCATAGAGTTTGTGCATAAATTCAAGCTGGGAGATGCATATGGAGTAACACATCCAACTACCACAATGACTTACCAGGCTCTCTACACTCTAGATTTCCTAGGAATAAGGGAAGATACAAGACACTTTGAACTTTGTGAAGTTTGTGGAGACTGGGGAGGCTTTACTGAAGTGCCCAATTCACTACCTCCATATATAGAGCCAACATTCTATGCTCTAAGGGGATTAGAACTGCTGGGAAGGAAAGCAAAATGCATTGAGGCTCATATTAAGTTCATAAGGTCTCTACAAAATCAAAATGGTGGGTTTAGGAGAAGTTATGAATTAGGTATATCAAACTTTCAGAATACCTATAGAGCATTGGCAAGCCTTGATATATTGCTAAGGTGGCTATGATGGAAATCTGGGTGAATGAAGAAGAATTTGAAGCAATAAAAAAGAACAAAGAGAAGGGCTTGGAATTGCTTAAAGACAGGGAAATGTTTAGGTCTTATTTGCTCTCTTTGAGATTTAAATTTTTATGTAAAAAAAATTAGCAAGTCTAGAGAGAAAGCTTGCTGAGGATACTGTTAGGATAAGCTGTGGGGTGTCAGGTTTAAGTTACTGGCAGTACTTTAGAAAAAGAAGGGGGAACATGAAGTCTGAAACCATTATTTACT
>NZ_JASKLM010000019.1:0-31911 GCF_030153625.1 Pyrococcus sp.
TAATTGTACTTCTAGGGATAGCAGTGTTTGCCAGTGGATGCATTGGAGGGGGAGGTGCAAAGATAGTCTGGGCTTCTACCCAGCTCAACCCACCAGAAGAGAGAGCGTTTGTTTTAAACGAGCTAATTCCTCCATTCAAGGAGGAGACAGGGATTGACGTAGAGTTTGTTCCACTAAGCTATGCTGACCTCTCAACTAGACTTGAGGCTGAGATGAGCTCTGGAGAAGTAACCCTAGATGTGGTTGCAGACCTTCACGGGGGATTGGATTACTTCAACTCCAAAGGATGGCTAACTGATCTTTCCGGAAAGATAAAGGAACTGCAAGGAAGAACATTTATTGAGAGCTACCTACAATACGCCACAGATCAAAATGGAAAAGTATTCTACGTTCCATGGATGAGTGCTACCTACGTAATGGTGGTCAATAAGGAAGCATTCAAGTACCTGCCTGAAGGCCTAACTCAGGAAGATGTAATGAAGGGGACGGAGAAGTGGACTTACGATGCCCTCCTAGAGTGGCTTGAGAATATATACAAGCAGACTGGAAAGAAGGCCTTTGGATTACCCGCTGGTCCAAAGGGACTACTCCATAGGTTCATCCACGGCTACCTATACCCAAGCTTTACTGGGTATGAGACAAAGAAATTCGATAGCCCTGAGGCCCTAGAGATGTGGGATTACTTCAAAGACCTCTGGGAGTACACTAACCCAGCCTCAACAACGTGGGATGCCATGGCAGATCCTCTACTGCAAGGGGATGTTTTGATTGCATGGGATCACACAGCTAGAATAAAGAATGCAATAACCACAAAGCCCGATCAATTCGTTGTAGTCCCAGTTCCCAGGGGGCCAAAGGGAAGAGGATTCATTGTTGTTCTAGCCGGACTTGCCATACCCAAGAATGCTCCACACCAGGAAGAAGCATGGAAGTTGATTGAATACTTAACAAGGCCAGAAACCCAGGTTAAAGTAATGGAGAAGGTAGGATTCTTCCCAACAGTTAAGGAGGCAAGCAATGCAGTTCCTGAGGGCCCACTAAAGATTTTAGTTAACGGAGTTACTGCCCAGTCCTCAACAAGCGATGCCTTAATCGTCATGATCCCCAACCTGGGAGAGAAGGGTGGAGAGTTCAGCGCAATTTACAGAGATGCCTTCACTAGAATAGTACTCAACGGAGAGGATCCAGAGAGTGTGCTGAAAGAGTTGGGTCCAAAGCTTCACAAACTCTTTGAAGAGGTAGGAGTTCCAGAGCCTTGATTTTATTCCCTTTTTTCTTTCTTTTTAGGTGATGGGCAATGAAAATAAGAAGTTCTCATATTCCCTACCTTTTAATTTTACCGGCCGTGGCTTACCTAGCGTTTTTCATTGGCTATCCTCTGATTCAAGCCCTTTACCTAGCTTTCACTAAGAATGGCGCGTTTTCATTGGATACAGTTAGGAGAGCCACTTCTGATCCAATGTTTTGGCAGGCGCTAAAATATACAATTCTACTGGCTATAACCATAGTTCCCCTCCAACTTATCCTCGCATTGATACTGGCTTTGGCCGTTAATGGGTCATTTAAAGGAAGAGATTTCGCTATATACGCCCTAGTTATACCTTTAACGATAAGTGATGTAGCCGCTGGCTTGATTTGGTATACAATGCTTGCCGATTATGGATTTTTAAATAAGCTTCTCTTGAACCTGGGATTAATTTCAGAACCAATTCACTTCTTCGGGTATGAATATAGGATGATGGAATTCCTAGCCATAGTTATTGCAGAAGTTTGGAGAGCTACTGCCATAGTCTTCGTAATTTTGGTTGCAGGACTTCAAATGATAAGTAAGGAGTATCTAGAGGCTGCTGAAGTTTTTGGAGCTGGCTACTGGACAAGACTTAGGAAAATAGTAATTCCAATGCTAAAGCCCAGCATTCAAAGCGCCCTCATTATTAGAACGCTCTTCGCCATGCAGGTCTTCGGTATTGTCTGGATATTAGCGGGAAGAGACATCCCAGTGTTGGCCGGAGAGGGATTCTATCAATTGGTGGAGATAAAGGATTATGGAGTGGCCTCAATATACGCCTTAACAATAGCTGCATTATCAATACTCCTCGGAGCATTGTACATTAAGTTCCTGAAAGCTGAATATCTGGAGGTGAGAACATGAACGAGAAAACACTTTTTATGCTTAAAAAAGTCCTATTTTATGCGTTCATCTTTACCGTCGTTGCCTGGATAATAATTCCCCTCATTGTTTCAGCCCTCTACGCGTTCTCAACAAAGACAGATTACTATGACCCAAACAAGGTAATACCCACCAGCTTTACTTCGGAGTGGGTAAAGATAATCCTCTTTACACTTGGGGCCTGGGATGGAATCAAGAATAGTGTAATTGTAGCTTTACTAACAATAGCAATCTCGTTTTTGCTGGGAGTTCCAGCGGGATATGCTATTGCAAGGTACGTATTTAAAGGTAAGGACACAATAAAGCTTTCCATAATAGCACTGAGAATGTTTCCAATTCCAATAATGGCGATTCCATTGGTTGTCCTCTACATAAAATTACATCTAGTTGATACACTCCTGGGTGTTGCGTTAGCTCATACTGCTATGGCATTACCCTTTGTAGTATTGATAACTTCAAGCATATTCGCCAGTGTTGATAAAGAGCTGGAAGAGGCTGCGATGGTCTTTGGCCTAACTAGATTTGGGGCATTTAAAGCGATAACTCTACCTCTAGCTCTTCCTGGGTTAGCCGCGGCTGCAATGTTCACCTTTGTAATGAGCTGGAATGAGGTATTTGTTGCTTCAGTATTAACCCTCAAAAACAGAACCCTACCTGCTCAAATCCTCTCCATAGTTGCGGGCGCAGCAGGAGGTGCAGCTCCTGCCTACTACAAGTTCGCGGCCGCCTTTATAATGGTTCTACCAGCAATGTTGTTCATATTCTTCGCTAGGAAGTACCTGATAACCATGTGGGGAATAACACTGAGGTGATAAAGATGGTTGAGGTAAGGTTAGAGAATCTCACAAAAAAGTTTGGAGATTTTACCGCAGTTAATAGCTTAAATCTCACGATTAAGGATGGAGAATTCCTAGTGTTATTGGGCCCCTCAGGATGTGGAAAGACGACAACTTTGAGAATGATTGCAGGGCTTGAAGAACCAACGTCTGGGAAAATATACTTCGGGGATAGAGACGTCACATACCTCCCTCCAAAAGATAGAAATGTAAGCATGGTTTTCCAGAGCTATGCCGTGTGGCCTCACATGACAGTTTATGAGAACATAGCCTTTCCGCTTAAGATCAAGAAGTATCCAAAAGATGAGATAGAGAGGAGAGTCAAGTGGGCTGCAGAGCTCCTGCAAATTGAAGAATTACTTGACAGATATCCAGCACAGCTCTCTGGAGGACAGAGGCAGAGAGTCACAGTTGCCAGGGCCATAGTTGTAGAGCCAGATGTATTGCTTATGGATGAGCCGTTAAGCAACTTGGATGCTAAATTAAGAGTCGCTATGAGGGCTGAGATAAAGAAGTTGCAACAGAAGCTTAAGGTCACTACAATCTACGTAACCCACGACCAAGTTGAGGCAATGACTATGGGAGATAGAATTGCAGTAATGAACAGAGGAAAGTTACTCCAAGTTGGCTCGCCTACTGAAGTTTACTTAAACCCCAACTCCGTCTTTGTAGCCACCTTTATAGGAGCTCCAGAAATGAATATTTTAGAAGTTTCAGTAGGCGAAGGATACCTGGAAGGAGAAGGATTTAAGATAGAGCTCCCAGATGACATAATGGAAGCATTGAGGAACTATATAGGGAAAACCGTTCTCTTTGGAATACGTCCCGAACATATGGTAATTGAAGGGATAAGCGAACTTGCCCACATGAGAAGAACTGCAAAGATAAAGGGAGTTGTGGATTTCGTTGAGGCACTGGGAACAGATACAATAGTGCACGTTAGGTTCGAGGAGTCAATTATAAAAGTTAAGCTTCCTGGCCATATTCCTTTGGAGATAGGAAAAGAGGTATCTGTGCTAATAGATCTAGACAAGATTCATATATTTGACAAGAATTCAGAAAAGGCCATAATTTAATTGACATTTTTTCAAATATCCTTCTTTCCTTGTTTCTTTATCATGCATTGATGGTGCAACATTAATTGTCTAAATGCCAGCTAGGTAGTTAAACTCTTCACCAATTTACTAGAGTCATTTATGGATATTTTAGCCAAATGCTAATTTTCTTTCCACAACCCATAAAAGCTACATATTTCCCAGGGTATGATTGGACAAAATATCCAAAGGGGTGAAAGCATGGAAAAGGTGGACATCATCCACGAGTATGCAAGGTGGGGAAGTCTTGACGTTCTGGAGAACGCAAATAGATACCCAGGACCTAGTGGATTCTTTGCCTATGTAATGGAAGAGGCATTAAAAAGTAGCTTAAGCTTAATTCCAGAGGTCGGATTAAGGGCTCACTTCTCAGGGGATATTTACATCCACAAACTTCCCTATAGTCTCTACATCCCCTATTGTACAGGGCATAGTATTGCCAGGTTACTCAAGAGAGGGCTAAGAACACCAACAATAACTTCCAGACCAGCCAAGCACTTCGACACCTTCGTTGACCACATTGCAAACTACCTAATAACCCTACAACACTACTTCTCTGGTGCACAGGCTTTCTCAAGCGTTGAATGGTATGCTGGACCATTCATAAGGAAGGAAAATCTAGATCTAAGAAAAGTAAAGCAAAATATTCAAAGGTTAGTCTATAACCTAAATTACCCAACAAGAATTGGCCTTCAGACCCCCTTTACGAACTTTACGGTAACTCTCGATGCTCCAAAGAAAATGCTTGAAGGAGATTACGCAATATACAATGGAGAAGAAGTAGCTCCTCTAGGTGAATATGAGAGAGAGGCTAAGATGTTCATATTGGCACTAACCGAAGTTCTTAGAGAAGGAGATGCCATAGGTCAACCTTTTACGTTTCCAATTCCCACGCTTATGGTAACTGCAGATATGATTTGGAATGACCCCGAAGTTTTTGAAGCTATCTTTACCACAGCTGCTAAACGAGGAAGCTTCTACTGGTTGAACACCAACGTTGTTGATCCAGATGCAAGCTATGCAATGTGCTGTAGGTTAAATATAGACAAGAGGGAATTCACATATACATTCTCGCTAGATGAAGATGTAGAGAAGCTCGAAAGGCAAAGATTTGGTGGATTATGGGCAATGCCTGATGTCACAGGTTCTGTAAATGTTACGACAGTTAACCTTCCCAGGATTGCTCTTAAAAGCAGAGATGAAGATGAGTTTTGGGAAGAATATGAAAATACTCTTGAAATAGTTAGGACGACGACCGAATGGTTTAGGAATAGGTATGTGAAGTTACTCTCCACTTATCCCCACATGTATAGCATGATAAGGGATTACCTAGAGGAGTTTCCATCTAGCCACTTTAACACTATTGGAATCCTGGGACTTCCGGAGGCTGCAGCAATATACCTTAACTATCCAGAGTTGTGGAAAGAAGGAAATAGAAGAGATTGGATCGAGGCTGCAAGGTTAATGAAGAGAATGGTGGAGTTCGCCACAGAAAAGGCCAGGAAATGGATGAAAACTACAAGAATCCCATGGAATGTTGAAGAGGTTCCTGGAGAAAGCGCAGCAGCTAAGTTGGCTCTCAAAGATATAAGGGACTTTCCAGAGTTGAAGGAATATATAGATGATCCTGAGAATCCTATCTACTCAACTAGCATATCTCCCTATTATGGCTCTCTTGAACTGGGAGACAGGATTAGAATTGAAGAAATTGTTCAAGGGAGCTTCACGGGAGGAGTGATGATGCATATATTCTTGGGAGAAGAGCCAGACCCTGAAGCTTTAGCCGAGCTAACCAAAAAGCTAATGAAGACCAAACTAGTGTATTGGAGCTACACTCCAGCTTTAACGGTCTGCAACTCATGTAAATCTTCCTTCACAGGATTATATACAAGTTGTCCCAGGTGTGGAAGTCACGATGTAGAGGTATGGAGCAGGATAATAGGCTATTATAGACCATTGAAGAACTGGAACCCATACAGGAAGAAAGAGTTCTGTAGAAGAAGACATTACTCAGCCTGAGGTGTCTCTATGCTTATCGGAGGTTGGAAGGCAGTAAGCATGGTGGACATTCCCGGAAAAGTCACTTTTACCCTTTGGCTTTGTGGGTGCAATCTCAGATGTCCATTTTGTCACAACTGGAAGCTTGCCCAGGGAATAGAGTGCCTTAAAGTAGAGAAGAGGGAGTTAATTGAAGAAGTTGAGAGAAATTCATACCTCGTAAATTACTTCCATGTGACGGGAGGAGAGCCACTAGTTCAGTGGAGAGAACTTCGGAATCTTCTTATGGAAGTTAGGAAATATATTCCAGTGAGTCTTAATTCAAACCTCACATTAGTGAAACCCTTGGAGAAGATAATTGACTTTGTAGATCATATAGCTACGGATTTAAAGGCTCCACCAACCGAACTTTATGGCCTACCAAAAAATGTTTCCCTCAAGCTTTGGCAGCTATTTTTGAAAGGTCTAGAAATAGTCTCTGAAAATTCCATACCGCTAGAGCTTAGAATTCCTGTGAGCAGGGGATTCACCACTAAAGAAATTATGAAATGGGTCAAAGAAGGCCTAGAAAGGATAGAGACAGATTTCTATGTTGTGCTAAATCCCCTAGTGGGGTCTCCCTTAACAAATCCCAGGGATGAAGAGTGGTGCAACAAACACTGTTGGGCCGACAGAGAAATTGAGTTAATAAAAGAAAAACTGGAAGAGATGGGAGTGAGGAAGATTATCATCAGGAAGTATTCTTGAGCTCTTCCCTTATTCTTTCTATTTCAGCCTTAATTTCATTGAGGTTGTTTTTGACAAACTCATATCTAATCTTCTCAACAAACCCCTGAGAAGTTCCCATAACAATTTCAACTTTTGAAAGTTCCTTTGTATTTGGATCAAAAGTAACGTTTCCCTCAATGTACTCAATCTTCCATGCACCTTGTATATCGTATAGAATCTCGCTGTCCTCCTTAATTATCCTTAGCACACATTCTCCATCGCACTTTACCTCCACTTTTGTAGAGTTGAACTCCATGTTATTAAGTAAGAGAAGCTCAATTTCTCCCCCTGGGAAAGCCATTTTTCTAGCCATGGTAACGTTAAATTCTTTAGAATCTTCGAATTTCCGAGTTTCATTATCCATTGTCATTACGAAAATTAAACTGCCCTCATTGTTTTCCCATGTTATGACGGACTTTGAAATCCAATTTTCTCCTTTACTTTCCCTATAAGACAAGACCAAATTAGGATATATCACCGCCTTGCCTTTTGAAGTTGCGAGGATTTCTCTTGTCGTGGAGTTTAAAAGTTCTAAGTTCCACAGAACTCCAAATGTTGTTGTATTTTCCAGCTTTGCATAAAGTTCTTCTTTTGATACTTCTGTCGTTGATGTTCCTCTATTAATGCATCCCGCCATAATAATGCCAGATACGACAATCAACACAAACAGGAAAATTTTTCTCATGACATGCACCTTCTCTCTCTTCAACTTTTATACTATATAAAAGTTTATACTGTCAAGATAAACAGGAGAGGTGTTAGAAAAGAACTCCTGTTCACCCAAAAAAGTATTCTCAAAATAGGAAGGAGTACAACATCTTCAAACTCGCCAAAATTTAAAACCAACTTGAAACCCTCCCCAAGAACCAAATACTCAAAACCACCAAGCAGAACTGTAGAATCCGACTTCTCTTCCATATGTAGATGGGATTCCGACCATGACTGGTGAAAGGAGCTATCAGGCAGATGATCGAACGCCCTGACTCATTCTTTCGGATTTTCACTGCTACGTTGTTGAGTGGCCAAATTGATTGAAAACGTTTAATCTTCCAATTCTAATTTTTCTCCAGCTAGGTTGAGATAGGGCACTACCGTGTTTTTTGGTCCATTGACTATCAAGATTCTGGCAAGTCCAAGGCTCTTTATTTTCTCGCATTCAATGTACAGATAGTCACCGTTCCTCGTGTAGAGCCTTGAAAACACCACTTCCATGGGACCCTCCTGCCATTTCCCAAAGTCTTGAACAGAGGTGAAGTTAAGGTGCTCAACATCCACTCTAATCCTTTCAAGGATAATCTCAAGAGGACACGAACAACTAGCCTCAACCCTGTGGGGCTCGATTATCCCTCCAAAAACTGGTTCAGGCCAGAAAACCCACTGTCCCCTGTCGAGCGGGATGAAATAGTAGGCAACTCTCAAGCTTCCACCTGATCCCCAAGCACTGCCTAGTTCAATTCTCTCTGGTCTAGAACCCTCCCCCAAACAGCTTCCATACTCGTACTGGATATAATGCACCAAACGCTTCGTGTCCTTTGGGAGTGTTACCTCCCACTCCCCTCCCCATATCACACACTGTGGTGAGATGCCCAGCTCTTTAGTCCAGTTGCTTTCTTCACCGTTGAAAAATACTGAGATGACCTCATTTTCTCTAACTTCATAAACATACTCTTCAGAGAAGAAAACAAACTTATCTCCAACGATCTTCACTGCAGTGGTGGGCCATAAGGGGGAATATGGGACAGAAGGAAGACAGTCGGTGGAGAAATTGCTCATCGAGAGTTTACACTCAGAGTTCCCACGTGGAAAGATACGTGCAAGAAGAACCAGGGAGAAAAGAAAAACAAAAACAATGGCGCCGAAGATGAACTTCTTTTCCAACCGAATCACTCCCTGACAGTTGTGACTACGTATGGACATACACCATCCAAGCACATTTTCATCGGGGTTCCCCCTACGGGGGTTTTGGTGTAGTTTTGTGGAATTTCATCCCAATTCTTTGTTTTTCTACTGCCATAACCCCATAGGGGTTGGTCTTCATCGGCCCTTCATCGGGTTTTAAAACCCTTCAAACCTCCAACCCATTCAGGGTAACCCCAGAGCCCCACATCCGAAGGTTCAAGACCACCCCTCTTGGGGTATTAACCGACCCCGCATGCGGAGCAAACCAGAGTACATCCTCATCCTTTATATATTTTCCCCATTGTTTTCTATGAAATCATGCAAAAAGAAAAACAGTTAGAAATGGCTTCACTGTTGTTACCATAGCGTCTACTCAATTGCCGACCCTTACCCATCCTGTCGGAGGATTCTCCCAAGTTGTATGGACGTATATTGCTGGCGTGTTCGCATCAATCTTCACGTTACATTTGGGCCGAGTTGAGTGCTAGTTCATAACGTTGAAGGAGCGGACAAGGCGTTTCTGGAATAAGGACTTTTCACAGGGTTGTTTTTCTATTCATCTTCTAGTATAACGTTAGGTTTACTCTAGGTTTAATACTTCTTTGATGATGCGACTAAATGACTTTGGGAGATGATGTCCCACTTATTCTGTGGAAAGGAGGCTGAAGTGAGGGTTTTTCTATTTTTCTTTTTAATGCTTGTTATTATCGGGTTGCCATGTTTTTGGTAATTGTATCACTCAAACTCTTCCTGGTTAGATTTTATTCTGATTTTCATTGCCTTGTTAAACTTTTGATAGTAAATCTTTTAAGGTTTTGGATTTGCTATCCATTGGACTCTGTGGGGGTGTTCAAGAATGTGGAAGAAAGCCCTTGCCGTACTCTTCGGGTTTTTGATTTTGGGACTGACTGTTAGCAGTGCTACCGCCATGGCAAGCTCTGCTAACAGCACGGTGAACAGTACCATAACGGTTCCGCCAGAGTTTAATCCCGAGAAAAAGCCCGGGGACGAGGTTCGGCCGCAGTTCTGGTGGATTGGTCTTATAATACTTGATGCCGCAGCGAGCTGGTTCCTTGAGCACTACGTTTCCCCGGAAGTTGCGGCAGTCTATGATGCGGTCACAATACTCATTGACCCAGCTAAAATTGCAGAGAAACTAGGAATTAAGGGGGCAAAACTCGGAATTAAGATCATCAGCCGCAATAAGGTGCTGATCGGTCTCTTCAAGGATAACAAAGTCGTTAAGGAAATCACGTACGCTTCCAAAGAGGCTGCAGAATGGGTGAGTAACAAGCTTGGAAAAGACTACATAGGGAAGATCGTTGAAAAATACGTTGTCAAGGACGGGGGATTAAGAAAAGGTGAGGATTTTGATGAGGTAGCAAAAGCCCTAAAGAGAATATACGAACTGGGAATAACTAACGGTGATGCCAGACGGTTCATTGTTGACAAAGGCTGGGACGTTAAGAAACTAGAGAAAGTCCTTGAAGACGTGGAGAGCGTCAGAGGAGGTGACGAGTTAATCAAGAAGATCAATGCCGATTTCAGAGACGAGAAAACTCTAGGCCCTCTCTACGAAGCAGAAGTCGTGAGTTACCTGAAGCATGAGGGATGGATCATCAAGGAAGTGGAACACGATTTTAAGCTTCATGGCGAAACTGGTGATATTGACATCATAGCTCAGAAGGGTAGTGAGAGAGTTTACATTGAGTGCAAGAGAAAGAGCAGTAAGATCTCTGAAGAGCAATTGCTGAAAGAGGCGGAATACGCTAACATGAATGGAGTGGAGAAGCTCGTCGTGTACTACTCGCGGGATACTGCTAGTATGGGGCAATGGTACAGAATCAGAGAGGCAGTCCGCGAGGCAAAGGCTAAGTATGGAGTGAACATTGAACTTAAATACCACGGTTCGGAATTCAACTGAGGGGGGTAATAGAAATGGGGGTTGATTACTTCCTATATTTTATTTTTGACAAGTCTCCTGAAGATATTGAACGCTTCATTAGTTCAAATTTAAAAGTCCGACTCCAGGAGCCGGATGAATCCGATAGGAAGTTTATGGAGATTGAAAGGCAGGCGTTCCTCAAGAGGGGGCTTTTGAAGTACCCAATAGCGTTTGTTAAAAAGGGAGGCCTATGGTCAAACACTCCCCTGGAAACCTCAGACGAGAGTTTCTGGCCCATCGAGTACTTTGACCTAAGATTGTTCACGGTTGGAAAGTATTCCCTACTCGAACTTAAGCCTCAACCGAGAAGCTCATGGATGTTCGTGAAATCCAGTGACCTCCTGAATTTTCTAAAGTTCTTTATGCGAGAGGACTTTTTAATGGTGTCAGGATATAATGATGGGATTGACCTCACCAAAATAGGTCTAAAAGAAGATGATGAGTTCCTTCTCTACATGGAGCTCGTTTCCATCATCGAGAAGAAGGAGAAAATACTCCCCTCTGGCCTCACTGTGGTGAAAGCCAACCTACTCCCTCTCGAGGATGGTTTCTACGAGCTGATTGAGAGGCCTGGGAGGGAGAGGAAAGAGTACGTTCTCATAAAAAGCCTGGACGGGTATAAAATCCTCGTCTCAGTGTGGGAGAGTAGTTTGACTTATGAAGACTCTTACCAGGAACTCCTGGAGGATAAGACCTTCTTCAGCCAGAAACTAACTGCTACAGTCTTTAAAAGGATTGGGAAAAAGGTCGAAGATGAATTCCTTGTAAGGCGGGCTGAAGAATACTTCAAAGCACAGGTGGGTGAAGATGGAAGTTGATTATTTTAGTGTTTTGAGGGGGCTGGGAGAATTTTGGTTCTTTTGGTGTTTAATCAGTCAGTAAGTTTACCAACTCGCATACAACGGGCAGGAGCTGGTAAAGAGCGTCAAGACTAACATTTGGGGAACCAGAGTAGAGATTGGCTATGGTTATATCAAGAAGAATTGGGGAGGGCTTAAAAAGGAAGCCATCATAGTAAAACCAGTCATCACAATAACCAGGGACAAAATCAAAGCCATCGAAGACCCATTTTAACCCGAAAAAATTCGGTCAGCTCCTCGCAAAAGCATGGCTCAACGGATGGGACGCTGAAAAGGCGAAGACTGTAGTAGAAGAATTCCACGATGAATACAGGGTAACGTTCAGAGGAGCTTCATGTGGGAACTTTCCCCCAGGCAGAGTTGTGCTGACAAAAATAGGGGTGCCCATATAGTGGGCAGGCATGTATTTGGAGTCTACGAGTACGATGGACAGGCAGACCCAACGATATTCCCAAAATACCTGACAATGAGGGAGATTGTGATTTTAATCAAGGAGACAATTGAGACAGGAAAGTGACCTGTGATCCAAGGGATCCTGAGAGAATAGTAATACGGAAAACATTTCCAGAGCTCAGAACAGATTCTCACACGTCAAAAACTTTAAGGGTTATCTTAGAGTACGACAAGTCAAAGGCACTATACAGAATTATCACAGCATACTTGGAAAGAAGGAGGTGAGTGCATGTCTTTCTCCTTTTCTTTTCTCGGGTGGCGCGAGGCCCTTCAGAGAAAAGTGTCACTGGACGACCTGACAATAGCCATAGAGTATGGGGACTAGGTTATCCCGCTGGGGATCTGCACCGCGAAGGACGCCATCAGGGATGTTATTGAAGCAATAACCTTTGCTGTTAACTTATGCGAGGGCGTCAGGGAACTTCACCTGAGGGCGGGAGAGGTTGATGTACTCCTATTTTCCGAAAAATACTGCCAGGAGGACTTAGTTTTAAACTTCGGTACCTACGATCCCATGTCATATGTGCGCATCAAGAAAGGAAAGGATGGCATGCACCTCGAAGTCTACCGGGAGGACAAAAAAGGTATGTGGAAGGTCATAGAAGTCCCCGTGGAGCTTTTCGTTGCCTCTTCAATTCGGTTTGTCTCAACCTTCCTGAGAGAATTCCCGGATGATGGGCTTAGGGAGTGGCTTGGGCTTGCAGAAGACCTTGCAAGGAGAAGAGGTATTCTCCCGGCGGTAGAGAAGTTCGAGATAAGGGTCGAATGGGTGGGCGAACTGAGAGGTAAAGACAGTACAATTCCAGTGGTTTACGCCATCATAAGCTGTGGAAGGGAAGTGTTTAGCGGGCTCGTTGAGCCGGTGAGCTTTGCCGGCTCGCTGTTAGACGTCCTGAGGGTTATCCGTGGCCTGGAGAACAGGTGCCAGGCCAAGCTAATGCCATACGAAGACGTGGTAATGAGGGTATTCTCTCTGCTTGGAGAGGAGCCTTTGGAGTACCTCGTGCCGTTCTTCGGGAACGAATGGCCGAGCCCACTGTTCGTCTTTAAAAAGAACCATGAACTGATTTTTGTAAACGTCAAGACCGGCTCGGTGGTGAAGGCCGGCATGAGGGAAGTGGAGGAGGATGTCATAAGGACTGTGAAGGAAGGAGGTTATTGATAGACTTGAAGAACGGGGAAAAGCGCACTGGCTCAGGGGAGAGTTTGAAGAGGGTTATTGAGAAGTGGATAAACCGAACAGGTTACCAAGCGGGGTGCCGATGATCTCGCACCCAGAAAACTGCAAAAATATGAAGAAAATTTCATCGGAAGTTGGGCAGTAGTATTGGTTAGACAGTAAATTCCAATGACTCCCCTCCCCTGGGGTTGGGAAGTGGGGATGTGGAGACTGTGCGGTATAATTCCCGGCTTGATTCTCCGCCTGGTGATGTTACTGAATGGCTTCAGGAGGCGATCCCCTAGTTATCCTGGCAGTATCCTTTGATAAAGACAAAAAAATTAAAAACGATAATATTAACTTGTTGGTGATTGGAATTAAGATACTGCAACACGTTGTGCAAAGCTATACCCAAAGAACTATACTGCACAAGGGACATACCAGGTTCACCATTAAACAAACTATATGCCTCTGAGTCAGGGGGAAGAGTTAATGAATGCAATAGAAGTCCATAATCTCTCTAAAAGTTATGGAAAAATTAAAGCTCTTGATTCCCTAACCTTTTCAGTTCAAGAGGGGACAATTCTTGGAGTTATTGGGCCAAACGGGGCTGGCAAAACAACATTAATACGAATTCTTAGTTGCCTGCTAAAACCTGATCACGGGAAGGTAATCATATATGGTCATGAAATTAGCTCCCACTGCGATGATAATATCAAAAAACTCTTTGCACTCCTTCCTCAAGAAGCAAGAGTTCACTTTTATACATTAACACCATTCGAATACATCTATCATTATCTCCGTATGAGAGGGATTACAAAGGAAGAGGCCAAGCTTCGAGCTGAACAAGCCATAAAAGAGTTTGATATCGAGTATTCAAACAGGATAATGTCAACGCTTTCAGGAGGAATGGTTAGGAAAACTTTGCTTGCCATGATCCTCTCGGCCGATGCCAAGATTTATTATCTCGATGAACCCACGGTAGGCCTTGATGTTAAAAATCGGTTAAATTTGTGGAGGATACTTAGAGAAAAAGCCAAAAACTCCACCATAATAATGACAAGCCACTATTTGAATGAAATTTCCAGTGTATGCGACAAAGTACTTCTTCTCAAAGAAGGCAGGATAGTTGCCTTTGGACCGCCCGAAAAAATCGGGCGACAGTATCTCTCGGATTTTTACTCCAAGATAGTTGTCTTTGGCGAATTCAGTGGGGAGCACCTAACAAAAAGAGCTGGCAAAAACACTTTTATCTACGTTAAATCAAAATCAGAGGAGAAAGAAGTTATAAACAGACTAGAAGAACTTGGACTACCTTTTAAGAGGGAAGAACTGACCATTGAAGACATATTCCTCGTGGGGGATTTAAAGTGAGTATCCTGGCAATAATGGAATACTATAAAAACGCCCTGATGAAGAGTAAAAGCTCAATGTTAAGCTTCGCTATACAACCACTTTCCTTCATCTTTATTGTTTACGTGATTAGCGGAGGCAAATTCCTTTCCTCAGCGCTTGCTGGTGCAATCGTTAGCTTCATTGTTGGCGTGGGGATGGCAGATCTTCCAATAGAACTGGTAGGGATGAAGGTTCGCTCAAAGTTTTATGATATTATCATGTCCCTACCAGGAAATTCGGCAGAGAAAATGCTTGGCATCTCCCTTGGCATAAGCTTACCCGCCATGCCATATTTGGCGATACTCGTAATCATGCTCCTCGCAAAGCTTGGGCTTCATCACATAAAATATATAGTGCTTAGCATCGTTTCCCTGTGGATATGGAGCGTGACCATTGGAATGTATATAGGGGTTAAAATCAAAGAACCCCTCACAGTCATGAGGCTATCAACGGTTTTAACAACTGTACTCACGATTTTTCTTCCGGTCTATTATCCAATAAACCTCGTGCCCAAAAGTTTGCAGCCTTTCCTTTTGGCGGTTCCTACTGTTAGTGCATCACACTTAATGGCCTCCAACTCCCCGCATTATGCAGAGCTATCTGCTGTATCCTTGATGCTATGGGTAGTTTTGTGTTTAATATTAACTTTCTTTGTTGAAATTAGAGAGTAGGGCTGTGCTCTTCCAGCTTTGAAGGATGGAGGACTGTTTCATGATTTGAGGAACTCCTCTGCCGCTTCCCCCTCATTTCTCCCTTCGAAGTCGAGCATGTAGTTGGGCATTCTCATAACCTCCGCGGTTATTTTGCCCTCAAGTGTGGGTTTGCTCACCCTTACATCATACTCAAAACCTTCCTTTCCAGGAGCTTTCCAATTATGTGGGCAAGTATTTTTCTATTCGTTGAATGGCTTTGCGCCAATCACAAAGCTTCATATCCTCAACCTACCCCCTCGGGCTTTAATCTCCTCTCAATATTAGGAAAACTCAAGTCTATGAAGACGGCCATCATTATAGCTGGAATCAAGCCGGCCAAAATCTTGTCCGTGTTGAAACTCGCAAGCCCTTCAAAGACAATGCTCCCCAAGCTGCTGCTTCCTATTATTGCTGGCTATTGAATTCGCCAAAATTGCCGCAAAATTTATGCCAGCGAACATGGCCGGTGGAAAGCGAACGTATCTTACGATCTCCCACTCTGTAAGCCCAATGCCTCTAGCCGCTTCCACCATCGCTTCATCTACCTCGCTGGGACCAACATACGTATTCTTGACTATAGGAAGAAGGACCCTCAGGAATATTGCAAAAACCGCAGGAGTAAAACCCTATTCCAAGAAGGGGGACTACTATCGCAACAACGGCAAAGCTTGGTATTGCTTGTACGAGGTTTGCAAATCCCATTATAAGTGAGGCTAACCTTTTACTCTTGAGTGAGAGTACAGCCAAGGGTATTCCGACCGCTATGCTGAGAAAGAGAGATCCGTAAGTTAGTATTATATGCTCCCCGCCCTAAAGGGCGAGGCTTTCACAAGGTAAGTTATGGATCCTCCAGAAGCTCTTTGAAGAGTTTTATAGAGATTCCAACTTCCCGAACGATAGCCCTCAGTAAACCAGTTTTCAATCTTTTGTGGAGGGGAACAACAATCATTTTTTCCCAGGGCCAATGAGAATAACATGAGATCCTCTCTGCCGAGCCACAACATAACCTAACTTCTGAAGAGCCTTGATTACTTCTTGGCCAGAAACGTCTCTTGGAAGCTTCATAATGATACCTCAACAATGTGGCTTTTATCGGAATATTTAACGAATTTCTTCATTGTTTTCCTGATTTGCCTCTCCTCAAGGACTTCAAGGTAAAGTTCAATGGCTTCCTTTATGTTTTTGAGAGTTTCTTCTTCAGTTTCACCCTGAGATATGCACCCTGGCAAGGCTGGAACGTAAGCCACGTACCCTCCTTCTGGTTGAGGTTCAAGAATGACCTTAAACTTCATAATTTCCACCCAACTAATAATTGAAAATTGAGATTATAAAGTTACTCTCTTGAAAACCTATCCCTCCAAAGGCTCAATGTAAAGAATGTGAGCCTTGTTGATGATTATCCTCCCACCCTCAGGCGGGAGTAAATTAACAAAAAGGGTCCTTAGTCTTCAAGATACCCTCAAATTCCTCACCATTGGCAAGCTTAACCTAACCCTCTGCTTGTGCAAAACGGCCACGTAATTAGAGTTCTGAAACATCAACCAACCAAGAAAGCAATGTTAAAATTGAACGAGATTATAAATGAAGAGCGGGAGAAGGTGGAGAAAATCGAAAAGGAACTAAAAGGAATTAAAAGAAGACTAACCTACAAACTTAGTATCTAGCTCTTAAGTGACTGAAAATTTTTATGATCCTTTTTCAGTTACTTAAAGAACTGTATAAAAATTCCAGAGAAACTTATTTTCCTTGCTTCTGTCAACTGAGGCGACTAATATTTTCATTTTTCCACAGTCCTTGTGGGCTGGAGTTATGGGAGATTCCTCCTCGCTCCCTCAAGGCGCCCCTTCAAAACCTCAGCACAGATGTTCCTTACCCTTACTGCATCTAAGAGTTGACCGAAAAGTTTATAAGCAATCCAAAGGAACCTATGTATGGAGAACACATAAAGTAACTAAAATCTAAGAAAAATTTAAATTAAAAAACAAAGGAGGTGGTTTGGGATGGCCCAGTTAGCAGGTCAACCCATTCTGATTTTACCCGAAGGAACCCAAAGATACGTCGGTAGAGATGCACAGAGAATGAACATTCTTGCCGCAAGGATTGTTGCAGAGACCGTAAGAACAACCCTTGGGCCAAAGGGAATGGACAAGATGCTAGTTGACAGCCTTGGAGACATAGTAATTACAAATGACGGTGCAACAATTCTCGATGAGATGGACATCCAGCACCCAGCAGCTAAGATGATGGTTGAGGTCGCAAAGACTCAAGATAAGGAGGCTGGTGATGGAACGACAACTGCAGTAGTAATTGCTGGTGAGCTCCTAAGGAAGGCTGAAGAGTTACTAGACCAGAACATTCACCCAAGCATAATCATTAAGGGTTACACCTTGGCAGCTCAGAAGGTTCAAGAGATACTCGACAACATAGCTAAGGAGGTCAAGCCCGACGATGAGGAAATTCTATTCAAGGCCGCAATGACATCAATTACCGGTAAGGCAGCTGAAGAGGAAAGAGAGTACTTAGCCAAGCTTGCAGTAGAGGCAGTCAAGCTCGTTGCAGAGGAAGATGGTGGTAAGTACAAGGTTGACATCGACAACATCAAACTTGAGAAGAAGGAGGGTGGAAGTGTCAGAGACACCCAGCTTATAAAGGGTGTCGTCATCGACAAGGAGGTAGTCCACCCAGGAATGCCAAAGAGAGTCGAGAAGGCTAAGATCGCACTAATTAACGATGCACTTGAGGTCAAGGAGACCGAAACCGATGCCGAGATAAGAATTACCAGTCCAGAGCAACTCCAGGCCTTCCTCGAGCAAGAGGAGAGAATGCTCAGAGAGATGGTTGAGAAGATCAAGGAAGTCGGCGCTAACGTAGTCTTTGTCCAGAAGGGTATTGATGACCTTGCCCAGCACTACCTCGCCAAGTACGGCATAATGGCAGTCAGGAGAGTCAAGAAGAGCGACATGGAGAAGCTCGCTAAGGCCACCGGAGCTAAGATTGTAACAAACATCAGGGACCTCACACCAGAAGATCTCGGTTACGCCGAGCTAGTAGAAGAGAGAAAAGTTGCTGGAGAGAACATGATCTTCGTCGAAGGCTGCCAGAACCCCAAAGCCGTAACAATCCTCATCAGAGGTGGAACTGAACACGTAGTCGATGAGGTAGAGAGAGCCCTTGAGGACGCCGTCAAAGTTGTCAAGGACATCCTTGAGGACGGTAAGATCGTTGCCGGTGGCGGTGCTCCAGAAATCGAGCTCTCCATTAAACTCGACGAGTACGCTAAGGAAGTCGGTGGCAAGGAGCAACTAGCTATCGAGGCCTTTGCAGATGCTCTCAAGGTAATTCCAAGAACACTAGCAGAGAACGCCGGTCTCGACCCAATTGAGACACTCGTTAAGGTTATCGCTGCCCACAAGGAGAAGGGACTAACCATTGGTATCGATGTATACGAAGGTGAGCCAGCAGACATGTTGGAGAGAGGAGTCATTGAACCAGTGAGAGTCAAGAAGCAAGCCATCAAGAGCGCTAGTGAGGCAGCAATAATGATCCTCAGAATCGACGATGTCATTGCTGCCAGCAAGCTCGAGAAAGAGAAAGAAGGAGAAAAAGGAAGCGGAGGAAGCGAGGACTTCAGCAGTGACTTAGACTGAAGTTCCAATACTTTCTTCCCTTTTCTAGTTGTCTTTTCTTCTGAAAAAACCTAGTATTTTAGGTTGTCTGTCTTTTGTTCAATAGTTGCTCCAATACATTTAAATATGACTAATTTTTTCAAGCTTGGAGGGCATTATGATACCAAGGATAATGAGTACCCAACATCCTGACAACTACTCGATACCGTTCTTTGCTAGTACTCCAATACTGGAGGGAGAGGATGAGATAACTGAAGCATTCTATGCCTTCAGTGTTCTTGGAGCAGATGAGCAAATGTGGGACTTTGAAGGAAAGGAAGTTGACGAATTTGTTGTTAAAAAACTTCTTGAGAGATATCCAGCATTCTTCAAGAAAAACATTCTTGGGAAGGATGTTCGACTAACTCCAAGAGTCCCTAATCCCAGTGTAGAAAAAGAAGAAGCAAAGTTACTTCTCGAAACCCTCCAGGGAGTTGCAAGAAGTGCGGATTATGCGAGGATATTCTACGGAGACGAAATAGCTCCAATATTTGAGGTAATCCTTCCAATGACAACAAGCGTAGAGGAAATTGAGAGAGTATACTGGCTCTATAAGAAGGCAGTTGCTTGGATAAGTAGGGAGAAAATTTATGATATAACAGTAAGGGAGTGGATTGGAGACTTCTTCCCAGAAAAAATTAATGTCATCCCTCTGTTTGAGACAAAAGCTGCTCTAATTAAAGCAGCGAAAATAACTAGGGAGTATATACTAAATAGGAAAGACGAAATTGACAGTCAAAGAGTCTTCTTTGCTAGAAGCGATCCAGCAATGAATTATGGTTTAATTACAGCAGTTACTTATGTTAAAAAAGCCCTCTATGACATTCTAAGGGTAGAGGAAGAGCTCAGTATTCCAATATATCCAATTATTGGCGTAGGTGGACCTCCAATGAGGGGAGGAATGAGACCAGATAACGTTGATGCAATAATGGAAGAATATCCAAGTGTTCAAACGTTTACAATCCAGAGTTCCTTTAAGTACGACTATCCAGCAAGAGATGTAGTTAAGGCAGTAGAGAAAATTAAATCAACAAAAAGAAAGTCTCCAATTCCAGTCGAAATTCCTCCATTTCTAGCCAACTATGAAGCAGAATACCAAAAGCAAATCAGAATTCTTGCGCCTCATATAAATAGAGTAGCGAAGAGAATACCTAGAAGAAGGAAAAGAAAGCTTCACATAGGACTATTTGGGTATTCAAGAAATGTGAACGGAATAACATTACCTAGGGCAATTACATTCACAGCTGCCCTCTATTCCATTGGAATTCCTCCGGAGCTTCTTGCATTAAATTCACTTACCGATTCTCAACTTGAAACAATTTCAGAATACTACATTAATTTATATGAAGACTTAGAATTTGCCATGAAATTCTTCTCCCCCAAAATTGCTGAAAAAGTAGGATTGAAAGAGTTAGCAGAAAGAATCAAAGAATTCAAGCCAGAACAAATTCCCGAGTATATTGAAGAGGCGGAATTGGTATTTAAGGAAGAAGGGGATATAATGAAGTTAGCTCAGTTGAGGGGATTTCTTGGATAAAGCCCATATACCTCTACACTTTTTTCTCTGAGAGGGAGAGGAAAAATGAAAGTAGCAATAGTTGGGGGTGGCCTCGCAGGTTTAACCGCTGCAATATCATTGGCAAGAGAGGGAATTGAAGTCACGGTATTTGATCCAAAACCTAGAGAATCCAATTCATATCTAGCCCAAGCAGGAATAGCATTCCCAATAAGTGATGGGGATTCACTTCTTTCCCATGTAACGGACACCATAAGAGGAGGGAAATACCTGAACGATATTAGCGTTGTATGGAATGTAATCTCCAAGTCAACAGAAGCCTATCATTTTCTTACTTCCCTGGGAGTCGAGTTCACTAACAGAGAGCTTGAGGGAGGTCATTCTTTTCCCAGAATTTTCACGATTAAAAACGAAACTGGAAAGTACATAATCCCTGTATTGGAAAAGCACGCAAAAGAAGTGGGGGTTAATTTCATAAGAAAATTTGTGGATGAAATCGCTATTTATAACAAAAAGGTTATCGGAGTTTTTGTTGAGGGAAGCCTACTTTATTTCGACGCGGTAATAATAGCTTCAGGAGGATTTTCTGGTTTATATAGATTCACCGCTGGCAACTCCGAGAATTTGGGAATTCCAATAGGGGATTTAGCACTAAAAGGAGTTCCCTTAAGAGACATAGAATTCGTCCAATTTCATCCCACAGGCTTCATTGGAAAGAGAACCTATCTGATAAGCGAAGCTGTGAGGGGAGCTGGAGCAAAGCTAGTAACTGGAGAAGGTGAAAGGTTCGTAAACGAACTAGAGACAAGGGATGTTGTTGCTAGAGAGATATACAGAAAAATGCTCGAAGGCAAAGGAGTTTTTCTAGATGCTACTGGAATTGAAGACTTTAAGAAGAGGTTTCCATACATATACTCCTTCCTCAGAAGAGAAGGAATAAATCCAAAGAGAGATTTAATTCCCGTGACTCCCGTGGCCCACTATACGATTGGTGGGATAAGTGTTGATGCATTCTATAGAACCCCTGTCAAGGGATTGTACGCTATAGGGGAGGCAGCATGTAATGGATTCCATGGAGCCAATAGGCTAGCAAGTAATTCACTTCTTGAGTGCTTAGTTTCAGGGATAGAAGTTTCAAGAACTATTATTAGGGAGAAACCCAGGGGAGAAAGAAGAGAGGTTAAGTATTATGGATACGAGCTGGGAAACGTTGACGAAGTGAGAGAGATAATGTGGAATCATGCAGGAATAATAAGGAGAGAAGAATCCCTAAGACTTGGCCTCAAAAAATTGAAAAAAGTTGAGGCCGATCCAAGAGTAAAGCTCTTAGCAGAAGCTGTCCTGAAATGTGCCTTAGCGAGAAAAGAAAGTAGAGGAGCGCATTACAGAGAAGATTATCCCCACTCAAGGGAGGAATTTAGAAGGCCAAGCATTTTCCGTGAAGGAACTTGTATGCTCTAAAAAAGTTATTAAGCCCAATTTCCCAATTTTAATTTGGGGGAACCTTATGGAGAAGATTGAGGAGCTTAAGAGGAAAATTGAAAAATTAAAGAAAGATAGAAATGCAATAATCCTTGCTCACAACTATCAGCTTCCTGAAGTTCAAGATGTAGCAGATTTCGTTGGAGACAGCCTTGAACTCGCGAGGAGGGCAACAAAAGTTGATGCAGAGGTCATAGTTTTTGCTGGAGTTGACTTCATGGCCGAGACTGCTAAGATATTAAACCCAGATAAGATAGTTCTAATCCCTAATAAGAGGGCCACATGTGCAATGGCCAACATGCTCAAAGTTAAGCATATACTTGAAGCTAAGAAAAAGTATCCAAATGCCCCAGTTGTTCTCTATGTTAATAGTACAGCTGAGACCAAGGCCTACGCAGATGTTACTGTAACGTCAGCAAATGCAGTTGATATAATTAAAAAGCTAAACTCCGATGTAATTATCTTTGGCCCAGACAAGAATTTGGCTCATTACGTAGCGAAAGTTACTGGGAAAACCATAATTCCAGTCCCACCAGAAGGGCACTGCTACGTCCACAAGAAGTTTACAATTGAAGACGTTGAGAGGGCCAAAAGGCTCTATCCCAATGCCAAGCTCATGGTTCATCCTGAGTGCAACCCAGAAGTCCAGGAGCATGCTGATATAATAGTCTCAACGGGGGGAATGATAAGAAGAGCATGTGAGTGGGACGAATGGGTTGTTTTCACAGAGAGGGAAATGGTGTATAGGCTGAGCAAGCTCTATCCAAACAAGAAGTTTTATCCAGCCAAAGAGGATGCAGTGTGCGTTGGAATGAAGGCCATAACACTGCAACATGTGTATGAATCCCTAAGGGATATGAAATATGAAGTCACCGTTCCAGAGGAGATAGCCGAAAAGGCAAGAAAAGCCATTGAAAGAATGCTTGAGATGAGTTGAGGTGTTTCTATGGAGATTCCAATTTCATACCTCTTAAAATTTGTTGAGGAAGATGCTCCTTACGGAGATATAACTAGTGAGGCAGTTATTCCCAGGGAGATGAGTGCTAAAGGGGTAATAATAGCGAAGCAAGAGGGGATCATAGCGGGAGTTGATGAAGCCAGAAAGCTCTTCGAGTACTTTGGAGTTGAAGTCAATGTAAAAAAGCAAGACGGCGAATTCGTCAAGAAGGGAGATGTAATAATGGAAGTTAAAGGAAACGCCAGGGCTATTCTGCTAGTAGAGAGAACCGCCCTCAACATAATAGGAAGAATGAGCGGAATTGCCACAGAAACTAGGAGACTAGTTGACATTGTTAGAGAAGTAAATCCAAAAGTAAAGATAGCGGGAACTAGGAAAAGTTTGTTGAGGCTTCTAGATAAGAAGGCCATCATGATTGGAGGAGGGGAACCTCACAGATTTTCCCTGAGCGATGCAATACTTATCAAGGATAATCACCTTGCCCTAGTTCCCCTAGAAGAAGCAATAAGAAGGGCCAAGGAATTCAGCGTATACAAAGTGGTGGAGGTTGAAGTTGAAAGTCTGGAGGATGCAATAAAAGCGGCAAAAGCGGGGGCCGACGTAATAATGCTTGATAACATGACGCCCGAAGAAATAGAGAGAGTTATAGAGGAGCTCAAGAAGTTGGGATTAAGGGAAAAAGTTAAGATTGAAATATCGGGAGGGATAACTCCAGAAAATATAAGAGAGTACGCAAGACTCGATGTGGATGTTATAAGCCTCGGCTACCTAACTCATTCCGTGAAGAACTTCGATGTCAGTCTTGAGATTGTGGGATGAGAGGCTTTCTCTTAACTGGCCCCCTGGGATACTCCTCCTCAAATATCTCAGCCGTAAACTTGTACACTTTTGTATCTTCATCAAGCCAGCAGTCTGGTGGCAATCCAGCTTTCCAGCACGTCTCTGCTAGAAACTCCTCCTCATCCCAACCCCACTCCACTGCCACTTGGGGAAGAAGAAGGCCCGTGTAAATTCCCTTTTCCACTATAAGCCCATCCCTTCCAACCTTTATCTTCTTAGGCCTCTCATCCGGCGAACCTTCAATGAGCTCGGGGGGAGTTAGAACGCTAACCTCTACGACAATGTTATCCATCTCTTCAAGCTTCACTGGTGGAAATCTTGGATCATCAACAGCCGCGTATATGGCAGCTTTTATCGTTGCCCTAACTAGAGGATAAATAGGCAAAGGAAATCCTATGCACCCCCTCAATGCTGCTTGGGGTGGAACGTTATGCCTGTTAAGAGTAACAAAAACTCCCATCTTTTCCCACAACTCTGGAGGAGTATCTTTAGGAGGCTCTATCTCTTTCCCCGTCCTGAGGTATTCTTCTATAGCTTTCCTTGCAAGTCTTACCAAGAACTCTCCCCACTCGTCCTTAATCCTGTACATCTTCCTTCACCCGTATCAAGTTTATAATACTCATAACATCTTCAACGTTCACTCCAAGAATTTTTCTTAGCTCCTCTACATTACCTTCTTTTGAAACCTTCCTTATTTCATTACTTTCAAGGAGGAAGAGTTTTATATCATTCCCATACGGCAAAAGATCCACGATATCTTTTCCCTCAACAATAATCACTTCTTCACTTTTTCTAGTTTTGACAATTTCTGCTGTCACTTCTTTCAATTTTTCAATTTCATCTTCCTTTCCCTCAAGGATATCCTTTAACTCATCTATGGGGAACAAATCTCCAAAGCTTACTGCAATTAGAACATCTTCCAAAACTGAATTTGGAAGGCCTCCTCTCTTTATTATGTCAAAAAGCTCCACTAAAAGCTCCTTGGGAGCAGTATAAAATTCACCGCTTGCAATCTTTTCCCCATCCTCAAAAACTGTCTCTTCAACTTCGCAAATTAT
Organism: Pyrococcus sp.; assembly: GCF_030153625.1. NCBI lineage: Archaea > Methanobacteriati > Methanobacteriota > Thermococci > Thermococcales > Thermococcaceae > Pyrococcus > Pyrococcus sp. Next base: position 24,789 of record NZ_JASKLM010000019.1, read on the forward strand.
TCCCTCAAGGGGAAATATAGCTTGAATGTACCTTGTGGTAGAGCGAATTCCATAAAAAATGTTCGAAATTTCTTCAATGTTAACAAGCTTCATAAACTCTTCCCCAGAAATGGTTCTACTTCCCATATTTATACATAGTGGTGGGGCCGCCGGGATTTGAACCCGGGTCGCGGGCTCCCGAAGCCCGCAGGATGGACCAAGCTACCCTACGGCCCCTCAAAATGGGCAGGAACATTAAGAATTATAAATTTTTCTCACAAGCTTTCCCTGACTCTTCTTCTTATATTAGGATCCCTGTCAGCTAGCTCCTTCAAGAACTCTTCAAAGCTCTTCCAATCCGGAACTTCCTCATCAAGATAAATTCCAGTCCTACCGATTCTATCCCTCCTTGTGAGCACTTTAACCCTCTCCTCTACTATATCCACACTGACTCCAAGAATCTTCGCCACTTCAGCCTCCCTTCCAACTACTTCCCTTTCAATGTGACCCTTATCGGTTGGAATTATCAGAATTAACTTTTTGTTAACTCCTGGGACTCTCTGCTTAGTCTTCACTCCCCACAAATCAAGCATTCCTCCCCACTTGTAAAACTCAATCTCCCTATCAGTTGGATCAACTAAGAAAAATGTCACAGTTGTTTCCTCATCTATCTCTATGTGCCCCTTAATTAAGTGCCAAGGAGTGGCCATTACTATTCTTCTTCTCTGAATTAAATCCCCCAAGGCAAGCTCAATTAAATAGCTTGGAACCCTGTAGGGGATAACTATATCTATGTCACTATCCTTCCTTACATCTCCCCTAGCTACGCTTCCATAAACATGGGGATCAAATTCTTTAAGGAGTTCCATTATCTTGAAAGCCTTTTCCCTTTTCTCCCAAAGAATCCTCCACCTCTTAGGAGAGTAAACCACTTCCCTCTCATCCCAAACCCTAACAACCTTTTCTCTAGGCATCAATATTACTTCCTTTCATTCATTTAATAATGTTTTTAACAAAGAGAACCCCTTTGAATAGAGGGAGATAAATGAAGGTTATTATGACAACCAAGATTGATAAGGCCTCAATGAACATAAAGAAGAAGCTTATTGAAAACTTCGGCTTTAAGGAGAGCGACCTCACGTTCGATGGGAATATAGTCTATGAAAAAGGGGATGTACTAATTCTCACTACAAACACAGAGATGATATACTATGACTACATTGACAGAGAGATTGAAAAGCAGACAAAGATAAAACCTGAAGTTATAGTTTTTGCATCTAGACACTCGAGCACAAAAAAACTTCCCTCCTTAACCACTCACGTTACTGGAAACTGGGGAAAGGCAATGTATGGGGGAAAAGACGAGAGCTTTGCCATAGCATTCCCAAGTGCAATGAAATTAGCTTTGCTAAAAATGCATGAACTAAACGACCTCGGTTGGACAGTTTGTTACGAAGCTACACATCATGGTCCAAGTGAGCTGGAAGTCCCAAGTCTCTTCATAGAAATTGGATCCAGTGAAGAGGAGTGGGTAAACGAGAGAGCTGGGGAAATAATAGCTGAGACAATAATGTACATCCTTAAAAACAGGGAGAAGTTCAAAGTTGCCCTAGGCATTGGAGGAGGGCACTACGCTCCAAAGCAGACAAAAGTTGCACTTGAAACTGACCTCGCATTTTCTCATATCCTCCCAAAGTATGCGCAGCCAGTGAAGAAGGAAGTCATCCTTCGTGCACTTTCAAGGTCGGTTGAAGAGGTCGAGGCAATATACGTTGACTGGAAGGGAAGTAAAGGGGAAACTAGACAACTAGCTAAAGAGTTAGCAAGTGAGCTGGGGCTTGAATTCATAAAAGATTAATTAAAACTCCTAAAGTTTCACTAAAGATAAGACTTTCCAAAAAAAAAAAAAAAGATAACCTTAATAAGCCTCTTGCACTTCTCCTTTCTTTGGTGACGTGAAATGGCCATACTTGGACATAACATAATTAGAATTGAGTTTGAGAAAAATCCCATTCCTGGGGGCCAGGTAGAGGTTTCGCTAAATCCCAAGATTGAAGAGCTCAGGCTAGGGGAGATAAATCTTCCAAATGGAAAAGTTAAGGGCATAGAAGTGGAGCTAACGTACAATATCACCTACTCCCCTGAAGTTGGGAAAGGAACAATAAAAATGATCGTCTTTTATCTTCCCAGGAATAGAGAGGATGTAGACAAGATTCTTGACAACTGGGAGAATGAGAAAAAGCTACCTGGAGAGCTCGTTGCCGAAGTAGTAAACTTTGCAAACAATTTGCTGATTCCCTTTGCTATGATGATAACAAAAGAAATGGGGATGCCATCTCCAATTCCAATACCAAGAGTTGTAGTTAGACAATAGAGTGAAATTTATATATTTTTGTTTATCAAATTTTTACCCAGAGTGTCAATTAAAGGGGGGTTCGAAGTATGCTAAAGCTCGTAGAGAATGTCGTTGGAAGAATCTCGGAAGAAGAAAATAAGGTTTCTGAAGTTCAAGTTCCTCAGTCAAGCATAGATGAAGAATTAAGAAAAATAGTAGAGCAGATAAAAGCAAGGATTTATGTTGTTGGTGTTGGTGGAGCTGGATGTAATACTGTGAATAGGATGATGGAAGTAGGTATTACTGGAGCAAAGGTAATTGCTGTAAACACAGATGCCCAGGACTTGCTAAAGGTTAGGGCCCACCAGAAGATACTAATTGGGAAGGAGTTGACAAGAGGTCTCGGAGCGGGTAACGACCCAAAAATAGGGGAAGAAGCCGCTAAAGAAAGCGAGAGAGAACTTAGAGACGCACTTGAAGGGGCGGACATGGTATTTATTACCTGTGGACTTGGAGGAGGAACTGGAACTGGTGCCGCTCCAGTTATAGCTGAGATTGCCAAAAAGATGGGTGCATTGACAGTTTCAGTAGTTACTCTACCCTTTACCATGGAGGGAATTAGAAGAGCAAAGAACGCCGAATATGGATTGAAGAGGCTCATCAAGTATTCAGATACCGTAATAGTAATTCCCAATGATAAGCTCCTAGAGGTCGCCCCGAAGTTACCAATTCAGATGGCATTCAAGGTTGCAGATGAAATCCTTGTTCAGGCAGTAAAGGGAATAACAGAGCTCATAACTAAGCCTGGACTCGTTAACCTAGACTTCAATGATGTTAGAGCTGTAATGAAGGATGGAGGAGTCGCAATGATAGGAATTGGAGAGAGTGACAGCGAAAAGAGAGCTTTAGAAGCAGCTGAGCAGGCACTAAATAGCCCCTTGCTTGATGTTGATATTAGCGGAGCTAAAGGTGCTCTTATCCACATAAGCGGTGCAGATGTTAAGCTAGAGGAAGCTCAACAGATAATTGAATATGTCACAAGGAACGTTGATCCAAAGGCCCAGGTGATTTGGGGAATACAGCTGGAGCCAGAGCTCGAGAAGACAATTAGGGTAATGGTTGTTATCACAGGAGTTACATCAAGGTATGTCACTCCTGAAGAAGAGGCACCACTTGAAACCCCTGAAGAATCACCATCAATCGAAATCAGCATACCAGAGCTTTAGTCGTTTTTCCTAAAATTTTTAAATAAAACTGTGACCATGGAAATGGGGGACAAGGGATGGCAAAATTACAAGAGAGGATCAGGTACTTCTGGAAGGAGTCAAGAAGAGTATTCCTTGTGACAAAGAAGCCTAACTGGGCTACTTATAAAAAGGCAGCAAAAATAACTGGGCTTGGAATACTCTTAATTGGCCTAATTGGGATGTTAATAAGAATTATAGGCATCTTAATCCTTGGAGGGTAAAAGATGGCAGGGAAAATCTTTGCTGTGAGAGTGACTCATGGACAGGAAGAGACAACTGCAAAGCTAATTTATAGCAAGGTTAGAACTTACAATCTTCCTATCTATGCTATTCTGGCTCCTTCTAGAGTTAAAGGATATATTTTTGTTGAGGCTCCAAATAAAGGCGTTGTGGATGAGGCAATAAGGGGAATTAGACACGCTAGAGGTGTTCTTCCAGGAGAGGTTCCCTTTAAGGAAATAGAGCACTTTCTAGAGGAGAAGCCAGCTGTTAGTGGGCTTGAACCTGGAGACCTCGTTGAAGTTATTGCCGGTCCATTTAAGGGACAAAAGGCAAAAGTTGTCAAAATTGATGAGAGTAAGGATGAAGTTGTTGTTCAGTTCATTGATGCCATAGTTCCCATTCCCGTTACCATAAAGGGAGATTACGTTAGGCTTATAAGCAAGCTGCAGAAGGAGGAGTGAGGTGAGAAGAAATGCCAAAGCAGGTAGTTGAGGTGCTTGTTGAGGGTGGAAAGGCCACTCCCGGTCCTCCCCTTGGTCCAGCAATTGGTCCACTAGGATTAAACGTTAAGCAGGTCGTTGATAAGATCAATGAGGCGACAAAGGACTTTGCTGGCATGCAAGTTCCAGTGAAGATCATAGTTGATCCAGTTACAAAGCAGTTCGAAATTGAAGTCGGTGTTCCACCAACAAGCCAACTGATAAAGAAGGAACTTGGGCTCGAGAAGGGAAGTGGAGAGCCAAAGCACAATATAGTTGGCAACTTGACAATGGAGCAGGTCATAAAGATAGCTAAGATGAAGAAGGATCAGATGCTTGCTTTAACACTTAAGGCCGCCGCAAAGGAAGTTATAGGAACAGCACTGAGCATGGGAGTTACAGTGGAAGGAAAGGATCCTAGGGAAGTGCAAAAGGAAATTGATGAGGGGGTTTACGACGAGTTGTTTGAGAAGGCTGAGAAGGAGTAGAGGATAAGAAAAATTTAAAAACATTTTCTTTTACCCACCACTTGATTTTTATTTAAAAAATATAGGAGGGAAGCTACAATGCCCTTTGACAGGCAGAAAATCGTGAAAGCGGTGAAGGAGGCTAAGGCCCGGGCCAAGCCGCGTAACTTCACACAGAGTGTCGAAGTGGCAGTGAACTTGAAGGATATTGACCTTAAGAGACCTGAAAATAGATTTAAGCTTGAGGTAGTCCTTCCTCATGGGAGAGGGAAGGATGTTAAGATCGCGGTCATCGCTGATGGTGCCGTTGCTGAGGCGGCGAGGAAGCTCGGGCTAGATGTTATTAGTAGTGCGGAGTTGGAGGAGATTGCGAGCAGCCCAAGGCAAGCTAGAAAGCTTGCTAAAAAGTACGACTTCTTTATTGCCGAAGCCCCCTTGATGCCAAAGATCGGTAGATACCTGGGTAGGTATCTAGGTCCCAGGAACAAGATGCCCGTTGTAGTCCCCCCAACACTTACTGACCTAACTCCAATAGTAGAAAGGCTAAAGAAAACAGTAAGGATACAGCTCAAGAACAACCCAGTTGTCCACGCTCCAGTAGGAACAGAAAAAATGAGTGATGAAGAGATTGCAGAGAACATTGAGGCAGTCCTCAACGCAATAATAGGAAAGCTCGAGAGGGGAGAGAGTCAAGTTAAGTCAGTGTACGTTAAGACAACAATGGGCCCAGCTGTTAAGATAGAGGGGTGATGTGAATGGCTCACGTAGCCGAGTGGAAGAAAAAGGAAGTTGAAGAGCTCGCAAATCTAATCAAAAGTTATCCAGTAGTTGCACTGGTTGACGTTTCAAGCATGCCTGCTTACCCACTTTCACAGATGAGGAGGTTAATCAGGGAAAACAATGGCCTCCTTAGGGTGTCTAGGAACACTCTCATAGAGCTTGCAATAAAGAAGGTTGCTCAAGAACTAGGAAAGCCAGAGCTTGAAAAGCTAATAAACTACATAGAGGGCGGAGCTGGAATTTTAGTTACAACAATGAATCCATTCAAGCTTTACAAGTTCCTTCAGCAGAACAGACAACCTGCCCCAGCCAAACCTGGAGCAAAGGTTCCTAAGGATGTCGTAATTCCCGCCGGTCCAACTTCTCTAGCTCCTGGGCCAATAGTTGGTCAGATGCAGGCCATGGGAATACCTGCAAGAATCGAGAGGGGTAAGGTAACAATACAAAAGGACACCGTTGTGCTGAAGGCTGGAGAAGAGATAACTCCCGAGTTAGCAAATATTCTTAATGCTCTCGGAATTCAACCACTTGAAGTAGGTTTGGACTTGCTTGCTGTTTATGAGGATGGAATAATTTACACCCCAGACGTATTGGCCATCGATGAGAGCGAGTACATAAACATGCTCCAAAAGGCCTACATGCACGCATTCAACTTGGCAGTAAACATAGCCTATCCAACGCCTCAGACAATCGAAGCAATTATTCAGAAGGCATTCCTCAACGCAAAGGCTGTGGCCGTGGAAGCTGGCTACATTACCAAGGAGACAATCTCAGATATCATTGGAAGGGCCATCAGAGCAATGCTACTCCTTGCCCAGCAATTGCCTGAAGATGTGCTAGATGAGAAGACCAAAGAGCTTTTAAGTGCACAGGCTCAAGTTACTTTGGCCCAGGTTGAGGAAGAAAAGAAGGAGGAGAAGGTTGAAGAGGAAAAAGAAGAGGAAGAAGAGGCCTCTGAGGAGGAGGCTCTTGCTGGATTGAGTGCTCTATTTGGATGAATCACGCGTACTCTCAATAAATAAAGCTGATCGGAGGTGTGAAGAAATGGAGTATGTGTATGCTGCTCTGCTCCTACACAGCGTTGGAAAAGAAATAAATGAGGAGAACCTTAAGGCTGTCCTCCAAGCTGCAGGTGTTGAACCCGATGAGGCAAGAATAAAGGCCCTAGTTGCAGCTCTTGAAGGAGTAAATATCGACGAGGTAATTGAAAAGGCAGCAATGCCAGTTGCAGTTGCCGCAGCCCCAGTAGCAGCTCCCGCTCAGGAAGGAGAAGAAAAGAAGGAAGAGGAAAAGAAGGAAGAGGAAGTTTCCGAAGAAGAAGCCCTTGCTGGACTCAGCGCACTCTTCGGATGAGCTCGTTTTCTTCCTCTTTTCTACCCATTATATTATGGTTATAAAAGACAACCTTTTTATATTAAAGTTCGTGATATATTATAGAGGGATTAATGTGGAGGATTTGACTCCTCAGGAGTTCTTAACTCTAGTTAAGCTTGATAGAGGGATGTATCTCTCAAATGATACTGTTAGGATAAGCTGTGGGGTGTCAGGTTTAAGTTACTGGCAGTACTTTAGAAAAAGAAGGGGGAACATGAAGTCTGAAACCATTATTTACTG